>VXME01000135.1 GCA_009861545.1 Acidobacteriota bacterium
GAGGTCCCGGTAACCTATTGAATCTATTGGAGTAATTCCTGGGACACTACTGGGTTGATCCAGATTCTCTCGACCGGCACCTGACCGATCTGTAACTGCGACCGGTGAACTTCTCTCATGATGTCAATTCGCGAAAAGATATTGCCCGAGTGCGTCGATCCTCGGGGAATCACCTCCGAGAATACGGCAATCTGACGATCTTCGCCACCCTGAATCCGCGCTACACCCCGTAGAATCAATCACTTGCGGGGTTTTCGACCGAACACTACATAGGTATTCGAGCGCTGGTTGGATGTAATGCTGAGCCAGGGTCCTCATGTCGCCCGCGGGAAGCGCAGCCATTGCATCCTTGATTACGCTGTCCAAGTCTGTCTCGCCGATTCCGACCAAATCGAGCGCGGCTCGGAGGCGCGCAGGATGGTCGGTACTGCTCTCAATGAAACTGCGCATCGCGGTGACGGTCTTGGACCTGATCGCCGTGGGCATTAGGTCCACGTATTCGCGGACAACTTGCTCGAACGTCTGTGGATCCATCGATTTCAGGACGACGGTCAGCATGGTTTCAGACCTAGTCCACATAAGGCCTTCGACCGCAGCCTTTTTCACCACGATGCTGTCGTCGTCAACAGCGAAAATCGCGACATCGCCATCCATGCGATGATGAAGCAGCTCCGAGACGAAATCCGCTCGCGCCTCCTCTGTCCAGCCGCGCACCTCATCGCGCCACTTCTGCCCAAGCGACGAGACTCGGAGATCCGGCCACAGCCGGTACGTTTCAAGCCGCGTTTGCTGGTCGTTGTCCGAGAGGAGCGGCACGATGATGTCGCTGAAGTCGTCGTGGGCGGCGGCGAGCATTGCAGCGACCGCATAGTGGCGGTAGTTGCCGTCGGGGAATGCATAGACGGTGCGGAAGCGCTCGCCGACGAGGGCGCGGACCTTGTCCCAAACACCGAGGCCGCAAAGCTGCGCTAGTTCGCCGGCAAATACGAGATCGACGGCAAGGGCCATCTCCACCAACTTGGCGCCGGCGCGCGTATTCTTCTCGTTGGTTCCGCCATCATCAGCCGGCTCGGCGCAGGCTTCAGCGATCATGCGTAGTGGTTCGGCCCATGCTGGGTCGTTTACGTAGTCGACCGCGAAGCGGTCGGTTACATTGTAGTCATCTAGTAGGTTGAAGAGCTGCTCGCGAATGTCGAGCGCAGCGAAGTACTCCTGAAGTTGCTGATGCTCGAACCGAAACGCCACCTCTGGATAGTCAACACGCTCGAGAAGATGGTGACCCGCGAGCGCCGCTAGGATGGTCGGTGGTCCCACGAGGTCGATCTGCCCATTATTCGCAAGTTCGCCTGAAACGGCGGCAACCGTGGCGCAGGCATCAGCCTCGGTCAATAGCACCGCACCGCAGCGGGTCATCTCAGTTGCAAGGGCCTTCAGATAATCCACTTGGTGGCCGAAGATCGGTGGTGCTTGCAGCGCGTTTCTATGTTCGTCGCGTTCTGCCTGCACGCCGACGACCTGGGCAAGGACACCGATTCTCGTGGAGGGAATCGCGGCATCCACCTCAAACAGTGAAGCGACTACCGAAAGAATGAACGGCGTGAGGGTCAGCTCGTCGAGGGACAGGTCCGCGTCGAGGCGGGTGAGAAGTGCAGTTCCTTGGTCGCCAAGGCGAGCTACGAGGTACGCTTTACGCTGCGCCCTGCGAAGGTGCAACAACCGCACGCGTAGTGCGCCGGGCAACGGCGGCGTCAAGTGGTGCGTGCGGGTTGCGACGATGATACCGGCGCTCGGGAAATGGCGTTCGAGTTCTCGGAGTGCTGCGTTGGCATGCGCGGAATTCGACTCCGCGATCTCGTTCCAGCCGTTCAACAAGAACAAGAGCGGTTCTGTCTGCTGCACGCGTGCAAGGTCGGTGGCCGTAAGCCCTGCAGCCAGGAAATCAGGCATCCCGGCGATGTACTCGAGAATTCCTTGGCGCGATGACGTCCAAGCCGGAAAGTCGACCAACAGGGGCGTGCCAGCGTTGCGCGGGCGTTGTGCAAGCTGTACTAACGTCGTCGTCTTTCCGCGGCCAGCGGGCCCTTCGAGAACGATGCGGCGGCTCTGGGACAGCAACTGGTCGATCTGCTCAAGCGACAGCTCGTCCGAGGATTCCGCGCCCTTCGGATCAAGCCGCACCGCCGCGAGATCGACAAGCGGCTGTCCTTGTGTTCTGCGGGCCCAAGCGCGCGTGACCGCGACTGCAGCCCCCCGAGTTCTGTCAATGACATCGGCGAGTTGCGTTCCAGAATCGACATCGAGGCGGAGGAAGCGGGGACCGAGGTCGGCGTTCTCCGGGATCATCAGCAGAGTGATGATCTCCTCGCGTCCGATGATGAGGAGCTCGAGACGGTGTTCGTGCTGAAGTTCGTTTTCCCACTTCATTCGGTCGGCGTTGCCGACTTTGCCGGCCGTCACGAAGAGGAGCTGCCTCAATTCAGGGAACTTGGTCCTTGCGGTCTGTGCGTCGGAAGAGATTTTCTTCAGCGTCGGCGTGATTGAGGCGGCGAGTCCCTTGCCGACTCCCTCCGGGGTCTGGCTCGGAGGCGCGTAGGCGTCGAGGCCGAAGTCCTTCTTTCGCTCGTGGGCAATGAGTTGGGGCCAACGCTTCTTGCCGAGTACTACCGCGAGGGCTTGAAAACGCATCCCCTCCTCATGTGAGACGAGGTCATCGAGAGCTCGTTCGATGGCGGTTCTGGAAATGGCCACTGGTTCCTCGCACTACCGCCGGGCAGCTCACTTCGTCACGTACTCCGCCCACCGGTCCATCAGGCCACGGCGCTTGTCGAACAGGTCCGAGCGGGCGTACGAGCGCTCGACGGCACTTCCTACCTGGTGCGCCAGCGCCGCCTCGGCCACCGCATGCGGCACGCTTGTCTGCTCGCTCGCCCAGTCGCGGAACGAGGAGCGGAAGCCGTGCACCGTGCAGCGGTCGCCATAGAGTTGCTTCATGGCGGTCTTCAGCGTCGACGGGCATAGCTGTTTGCTGGCGCGTATCGGGGACGGGAAGCACAAGCCAGCCGGACTGTGCAGGCTCCTGACGCGCTCCAGCGTGTCCGTGGCGGCACGCGACAATGGCACTCTGTGCTCGCGTCCCGCCTTCATGCGCTCAGCCGATATCCGCCATTCCGCTGCCTCGAGGTCCATCTCGCTCCACCGGGCGCCGCGTGCCTCGCCTGAGCGAACGGCGGTCAGTATCGTGAACCGAAGACAGGCCTTTACGACGTCGCTCGCCCCGGAAGCGGCGATCGTGTGCATTGCGGCTCCTACCTCCTGGTAAGGCAGCGCCGCGTGGTGTTTCTGGGCGTTCCGACCGGATGGCAACGCCGCGCCGATGCCGTCGGCGACATTGAACTCCACGTACTCGCCAGCCACGGCCCACGCCAGCGCCCCACGGATCCACCCGTGCAGCTTCGACCCGGTGGCCGGCTTCTCGGCCAGGACCGGGACCAGGATGGCGATCACGTCCGGCCGCCGGATCTGGTCGATGCGGCGGGGCATGAGGGAACCGCAGTATCTCTCCAGCGCGTTCCGCCGGTTCTTCGCCCCGTCGCCCTTCCACGTTGCGGTCTCGGCGACCCGCTCGCACGCGGTGCGGAACGTGGGGATCCTCGACTGTCGCACGCTCGCCGTCGGGTCCCCGCCACGGCGGGCCAACTGGCGGTTGGCGAAGGCGGCCGCGCGTGCCTCGGCGAGCCCGACGTATGGATAGCCGCCGAGCCCGAGGTCGCGGCGCCTGCCGTCGACGGTCAAGCGCTGGACCCAGTGGCGGCTTCGGCCGCCGGGCTCGACGACGATGAAGAGGGTGCCGCCGTCGCCGTGTCGTCCTGGGGGCAAGGCGGCGATCTGCTTGGCTCTGAGTCGTCCTGCCATGCGGATCCTCCGTCGTTGTGCATACCACGAATATACCACGATTTGATCTGGAACAGGCGGAATATGTTCGGAGGAAGGTAGACAGACCCCCACGCTATACTCAATAAAAACGGGGGATTCCGACTCTCTTCGGACGACTACGGATTACTATGGCGTTCTGGCAGCGCGAAGGCGACCAGGCGCGGGCCGCCGCCGACGGTCAGCGCGATGTACTGCCGGCCGTCGAGCAGGTAGGTCATCGGCGTGCCGATGGCCCCGCTCGGCAGGTCGACCGAGGCCAACTCCGTCCCGTCCGTCTTGTCGTAGGCGACGATCCGCGGGCCGTTGTTCGTCCCCCCGGCGGTGAGGCAGTAGATCAGCAGCGTCTTCGTCAGCAGCGGGCCGTTGCTGCCGTTGTCGCCGCCGAGCGGCGGCAGGTTCAGGTGCCGCAGCCGCGGGTGGTTGCGGTAGCGGTCGCCGTTGCCGGTCGGCACCCACCAGGCATGCTCGCCGGTGTTCAGGTCGATGGCGGTCATGCGCGAATAGGGCGGCTTGAGCAGCGGCAGCCCTTGCGGCATCTGCGGGCTGTCGCGGATGGCGCCGCGCCGGGCCAGCCGCTCGTCCTCCGGGGCGCCGTGGGTGTAGGCCACGGTCGCGCCCAGCGCCGGGTCGGGTTCGTACAGCGGGATCACCGTGGCCTGGTTGCGCGACGGGATGTAGAGCATCCCGGTCTCGGGATCGACCGCCGCGCCGGCCCAGCCGGCCGTGCCGCCGTCGGGCGGGCGCATGATGGTGCCCCGCGTGACCCCCTCGATCGGCCGGTCGAGCGGCGTGAACAGCGGTCCGAGCCGGAAGCCCTCGACCGCTTCGATCGCCATCTGCCGGACCTCCGGCGTGAAGTCGACCAGGTCGTCGATGGTGACGCCCTGGTAGTCGAACGGGGCCGGCTTCGTCGGGAAGGGCTGCGTCGGCGACGGCACCTCACCCGGCATGTTGGTCTCCGTCGGCACCGGACGCTCCTCGATCGGCCAGATCGGATCGCCGGTGACGCGGTCGAAGACGTAGACGAAGCCCTGCTTGCTCACCTGCGCGATCGCCTTGATCGGGCGGCCGTCCACCACGACGTCGACCAGGTTCGGATGCGTGGGGAAGTCGTAGTCCCACAGCCCGTGGTGGACCGCCTGGAAGTGCCACTCGCGCTCGCCGGTCTCCACGTCGACCGCGATCAGCGTTTCGGAGAAGAGGTTGTCGCCGAGCCGGTCGGCCCCGTAGTAGTCGTTCGTGGTCGTTCCGGTCGGCAGGTAGACGTGGCCCAGCTCGTTGTCGCCGGCCAGCATCGACCAGACGTTGGCGTTGCCCGAGTAGCGCCAGGACTGGTTCAGCCAAGTGTCGGCCCCGAACTCGTCGGCGCTGTTGGGCACGGTGTGGAAGTCCCAGGCGTGCTCGCCGGTGCGCACGTCCCAGGCCCGGACCCAGCCCGGGATCGCTTCCTTGGTGATCCGGCGGTCGGCGACGTGCGATCCGTGGATCACCCTGTCGCGGACGACGATCGGCGGCGAGTGGATCCCGTAGAGCAGGGCGTTCAGGTAGTCGCGCTCGCCGCGGTTGGCGCGCGGGACGCCGTTCATGGCGTCGACCATGCCGCTGCCGTTCGGACCGAAGTCGGCGCAGGGCTGCCCGGTCTTCGCGTCGACGCACACCAGATAGCCGTTGCCGGTGCCCCAGAAGATGCGCTCGTCGTCTTCGCCGTCGGTCCAGTAGGCGACGCCCCGCTGGCGCCACGTCCCGGTCATCGTCGTCGTGCCCTCTTCGTAGCTCTTGGGGTTGAAGACCCACAGCGTCTCGCCGGTCTCGGCGTCGACGGCGACGCCCTGCGACAGCGGCGTGTTGAAATAGAGGACGCCGCCGACCATCAGCGGCGTGGCCTGGAACCCGGTCGGGCTCGGCAGGTGGCCGGTCCGGTAGAGGTTGGGGGTCTCCGCGACGAGCGCCTCGACCACGGCGTCGAGCGGGGCCCACCACTCGCCGCCCCCCGGCGTGGTCTTGCTGACGCGGTGGTCGACCGACGTCCACTCCCAGGCCAGCTCCAGGTCGGCGAAGTTGTCCGCGTCGATCTGATCCAGCGGCGAGTACTTCTTGCCCCCGATGTCGCCGGCGTAGCTGCGCCACTCGCCGTCGGAAGTGTCGTAGGTCTGCCACGGACCCGGAGCGCTGTCCTGCTGCGCGTGGGCGGGCGGCACTGCCCAGAGCAGGGCCGCGAGCAGGAGAACCGGCGCGAAACGCATCGACTGGCGCATGGTGAAACCTCTTTGCGGGCCGCGGCGTCCGCGGCGTGAACACGGTCGGGCCTTCTATGAGTGCAGGCAATCGTACACCGGTACAATGCGCCATGCCTGCTCCCGGTGCGCCGGCCGCGAGGAAGGCCGCCGCCAGGCCGACGGGCGGAAAGGTGGTCCTCCTCGCCGGCGGCAACCCCCGGATCGCGAAGGCCGACGGCGACGCCCCCGTGCAGGCCTACATCGCGGCGATGCCGGGCTGGAAGCGCGATCTCGGGCGCCGTCTCGACGAGCTCATCGTGCGCACCGTGCCCGCCGTGCGCAAGTGCGTGCGGTGGAACTCGCCCTTCTACGGCGTCGAGGGCCAAGGCTGGTTCCTGAACGTCCACGTCTTCACCCGCTACGTCAAGGTGACCTTCTTCCGCGGCGCGTCGCTGCGACCTGTGCCCCCCGGCTCCGGCAAGGACGAGAACTCGCGCTGGGTCGACATCCGCGAGGACGGCCTGGACGAGGCGCAGATGGCGACGTGGATCCGGCAGGCGGCCGCCCTGCCCGGCTGGGATTTGACGTAGCAGGAGTAATGCCACTGTGTGAAGGGGCGGCCCAACCCGTCGACTACCAGAGGAGCGCCGTGTTCTTCCAGACCATGTTCCGCGAAAAGGCGCTGGCCCGACGTGCGCGGCGAGAGACCGTCGACGCCCGGCTGCAGGTCACGGCGCCCCACGAGTGGCTGTTGGTGTCGGGACTGGGCGTGGCGCTGGTCGTGCTGCTGGCCTACGGCCTGCTCGGTCGGGCGGAGCGCAGCCTCTCCATCGAGACGGTGCTGGTCCGGCCCGGGGAGCGCATCGACGTGGTGGCCAGCGTGTCCGGCGTGGTCGTCGACGTGCTTTCGGAGGTCGGCGACACGGTAACCCCTGGTCAGCCCATCGCGCGCGTGCGAACGCCGGAAGCGGAGCGATGGGGCGCCGTCCTGCGCCGCCTCCGCGAGTCGATGGAGAGCGGCGACGCCCCACAGGACATGGCGGCCAACGAGAACCTCCGCGCCCTGCTTGCCTCGGCGCGCTCCGTGACCGCGCAACGCGGCGCCGATGGCTTCATGACGGAGGACATCACGACTCCCCGGCGCGGCGAACTGGTGACGCTCGCACTGGCGGCCGGCCAGCGCATCGCGGCCGGCGAGTTCGCGGCCCGCATTCGCGCAGCATCCGCCCGCCCCGTGGAGGCGCTGGGGTTCGTCACGCGCGAGGAGGCCATGCGTCTTGTGCCGGGCATGCACGCGCAGGTGCGTCTGGCCGTGCCAGGCACGGGCGCGCCCCAGGTCCTGCCGGCGCGCGTCGAGGATGTATCCCCCCGCGTCGTACCGCCGCCGCGGTGGCTGACCGAGTTCGGGCTCGAGCCGCCGGTGCGCTCCCATCTGTTGCGCGCCACGCTGATGGAGCCTGACCCGCTGCAGGTCATCGACGGCGCCAGCGGCACCTTGCGCATCGTCCTGGGTCACCGTTCGTTCGCCTCCCTGCTCTTCGGGAGCGACGGCGACTGATGGGCCTGGCGTCCGGGCGCGAACGCCGGCGACGCGTCCGCACGCCGCCGCTGCTGCAAAACGATCAGACCGAGTGCGGCGCGATCAGCCTCGGCATCGTGCTCGCGTTCTTCGGCCGCTGGGTGCCTATAGAAGAGTTGCGCGCCGCGTGCGCGGTGACTCGCGACGGCAGCAACGGCGCCGACATCTGGCGAGCCGCCAGGGAGTTCGGTCTCGAGGTCCGGGGCTGGCGCAGGGAGCCCCATCAGCTCCACCGCATGCGCATGCCGCTCATCCTGTACTGGAAGTTCAGCCATTTCCTGGTCCTGGAAGGCCATGCACGTGGCCGCTACTACGTCAACGACCCCGCCAGCGGGCGCAGGACCATCGACGCGGACGAGTTCGACGAGGCGTTCACCGGCGTGGCCCTGAGTTTCGAGCCGGGCCCGCAATTCGAGCCGGGCGGGCGTCGCCCCGGCATCGTGCGCCGCCTGTGGCCCTGGCTCCGGGACGGCAAGGCGGCCCTCGCCTTCGCGTTCACGTGCGGCTTGTTGCTGTCGTTGACGGCGCTGGCCCTTCCGCTGCTCCTCGGCGTGTTCGTCGACTACGTGTTGAGCGGCCGGGAGCCTTCCTGGGCGGCGGTGCTGATCGCCGGCGCAACTGCCGCAGGAGGGTTCGTCTACCTCCTCACCTGGCTCCGGGAACGCTGCCTGCGACTGCTCTCGGTGCGGCTCTCGATCGCGCGTGCGGACCGCTTCATCGCGCGCCTGTTCAGACTGCGCACCGAGTTCTTCACCCACCGCTACGCCGGCGATCTGACCGCGCGGATGCAGTCCATCAGCGAGGTCGCCACGGTGGCGACCGGCCAGTTCGTCGGTGTCGTCATCGAGCTCGTCGCCAGTCTTCTGTTCGTGGTGCTCATGTTCGTCTACGACCCGCTGTTGGCCGCGGTGGTGGTCGCCCTGGGGGCGGCGAGCGCCGTTCTCACGCGAACGCTGACCCGCTCGCGGATCGACGAGAACCGCCGGTTGCAGCGCGAAGCAGGCCACCTGCAGGCGACGGGCATGCACGGATTGCGCACCATCGACAACCTGCAGGCGGTGGCGGCCGAGAACGACTTCTTCGTTCACTTCACCGGCTTCCAGGCCCGCGAGCTGTTGGTCCGACAGCGCTTCACGGAGCTCGGCCACGTGATTGCGGCGCTGCCGGATCTGTTCCTGATCGCCGGCAACGCCGCCGTGCTCGGCCTGGGCGGCCTGCGCGTGATGTCGGGCGACATGACCCTTGGCGCGATGATGGGCTTCTACATGTTGGCGGCGAGCTTTCTGCTGCCCATCGGGCGGTTCGTGCAGTTCGCGGACCTGTTCCAGGTGCTCGACGGCCACCTGCAGCGCCTGGACGATGTCTTCGACGCGCCCGAGGACGCCCTCCTGACAAGGCGCGGCGAGGCGCTCGCGGAAAGGCCGCCGGCTTTCGCGAGGAGGCTGCGACTGACGGGGCGGTTGGAGTTGCGGAACGTGACGTTCGGCTACAAGGCCACCGAGCGACCCCTGCTGGAGGACGTGAGCCTGGTCGTCGAACCCGGCCAGCGCGTGGCCATCGTCGGGCCGACCGGTTCGGGAAAGTCCACGCTGGCCTCGCTGGCGGCGGGCATCCATCGGCCCTGGTCCGGCGAGGTCCTGTTCGACGGTCAGCCCCTCGCCAGGGTGCCGCGCGATCTCCTGACGGACTCCGTGTCGCTCGTCGACCAGCACATCTTCCTGTTCGCCGGATCGGTGCGCGACAATCTGACCATGTGGGATCGGGAGACGCCGGATCAGGCCCTGGTGGCCGCGGCCACGGATGCCGACATCCATGCGGAGATCATCGCGCGGCCCCAGGGCTACGACGCGCCCGTGCTGGAGGGTGGGTGCAACTTCAGCGGCGGCCAGCAGCAGCGTCTGGAACTCGCCAGGGCGCTGGTGTCGAATCCAAGCGTCCTGATTCTCGACGAGGCGACCTGTGCGCTCGACCCCCTCGCCGAACTGCGTATCGACGACGCCCTGCGCCGCCGCGGCATCACGTGCCTGATCGTCGCCCATCGCCTGAGCACCATCCGGGACAGTGATCTGATCGTGGTGCTCGACCACGGTCGCGAGGTTCAGCGCGGGACCCATCAGGAACTGATGGCGGACACGGAAGGCCTCTACCGTCAGCTCATGGAGGCCGAATAGGTATGGCGGACGCAACCGGACGGTCCGCCCCTCAAACCGACGGGCAGCGCTTGGACTCCGCTGTGGAGGTTGCCGCCAGCGGGCTCGCGGACCTCGCCCTGGCACATGGGGCGCCGTTCGCCGGAGGCGGCAATCGGCCCATTCGCCTCGACGATCCCGATGCGCTGTGGTTCGTCGCCCGCGGTTCGGTGGACGTGTTCGTGGCGCGCGAACAGGACGGCGGCGCACTGGTCGAGTTCAAGCATCTTCTGCGCGCGACGCGCGGCCGGCTGCTGTTCCAGGCGGACGAGGGTCCGAACGTAATCGTAGCCAAGGGGTTACCCGATTCCGAACTGCGGCGCGTGCCGTGCGCAGCCTTCCTCGCGGCGGACGAAGGCGGCGCCGTCGTCGATCAGGCGGACGCCTGGATTGCCGACATCTCGGCCGCGGTGGCTCTGGACGTCACTCATCGGCAGCCGATCGACTGTTTTCTTGCCGCCGGCGTGCTGGCCGACCTGAACGCCGGCGAGGTCGTATCGACCAAGGGCGGCGTCGTGTGGATGTCGGGCAGAGAGGTCGGTCTGGCGTTTCTGGGCACGGAGGAGCCCGACCGTACCGGTTCCGGCTTCGTGCCCGTCGCGCCGGGCAGTTGGGTCAGCGTGTCCGGCCCGACCCGGCAGCGGGGCGTCTCGTCACGGGAACTGCATCGCGAGGGGCGTCTGTTGGCGGCGTTGGCCGAGTTCCATCGCCTGTCGCTGGGCGCCCACGACCTCAATCGCCGCCTGTTGCTGGCCGATGCCGTCAACCTGCGCGCCGCGCAAACGCGGCATCGCCGGGAAAGCGAAGATGCCGCGCGCCGCAGTCTCTGCGACGTGGTCGACGCGCGCGGCGCCCGGCCGGAACAAGCAGGCGGCGCCGCGCTACAGGAGGCGCTGGCCTTGATCGGCCGCCATGAGGGCATCCGGTTTCGGGCGCCGCGGGCGCCCCAGGTGCGCCAGGGCGCCGGCGCCGAGACCGGTCCGTCGCTGGACGGTATTCTGACCGCGTCGGGCGTGCGCGGGCGCGACGTCGCGCTCGAGGCCAGGGATCGCTGGTGGCTCGGCGACAGTGGGGCGATGCTGGCGTTTCGGCGCGAGGACGGCGCGCCAATCGCGCTGCTTCCGGGCCGGTCGGGGCGCTACCGCATGGTGGATCCGGCGTCGGGACGCGCTGAATCGGTGAACGCCGGCCGGGCTGCGGCGCTGCACGCGAACGCCGTCTTCTTCTATCAGTCGCTGCCGGATGGTCGGGTGTCCGGCGTGGGCGCCCTGGCACGGGTCGCGTTCCACAGGTGGGGGGGTGACGTGGTCCGGTTCGCGACGGCCGGACTGCTGGCGGGCCTGGCCATGCTGGCGCCCGCCGTTCTTGTCGGCGTCTTTGCCGATGAGGTAGCGCCGGCGGGGCGCGTGGGAACGCTGGCCTGGCTGACGGCGGGGATGGTCTTGCTGGCGCTGACGGTGGGCTTGCTCGAAGTGATCGAGGGAACGGCCTTGATGCGTCTCGAAGGCCGCGCGGCGGCTCGCCTCACCGCCGCGCTCTGGGACCGCCTGCTGGACCTGCCGGCCGTCTTTTTCCGCAACTTCACAGCCGGCGACCTGGCGACGCGCGCCATGGCGTTCCACGATTTGCGCAATCACTTGTCGGGCGTGGTCATGGGCGCACTGTTGTCGACCGTCTTCCTGCTACCGACGTTCGTCCTGCTCTTCCTTTACGACACCGCGATGGGCTGGTTGGGGCTTGCGGGTGGCCTCGCTTCGCTGGCCTTCACCGTCACACTGGGCCTGCGTCAGGTGCCTCATCACCGGCGGTTGCTTGCGGCCGAGCGCTCGCTGGCCGGCGTACTGCTGCAGTTGATCGGCGCCGCGCGAAAGCTGCGCGCCACGGGCAAGGAGTGGACGGCGTTTACGCGGTGGGCGCAGGGCTACCGTGAACAGAAGCGCAGCGAGATGCACGTCGGCGTCCTGAACGAGCATCTGGTGGCGTTCACGGCTGCCGCGCCCCTGCTGGCCACCGCCGCGCTGTTCGCGGTGGCATACGAGAGGGGACCCGCCGCGCTGTCGGCAGGCGCCTTTCTGACCGTCTACGCCGCATACATGGTGTTGATGTCGGCCATTGCCGCGCTCGGCCGCACCGTGTCGGACGTGGCCGCCATCGTGCCGGCCGGCGAGCAGGTCTCGCCGATCCTCGAGGCTTCGCCCCGGGGCGCTGCCGGCGAAGGACCCGCGCCCGAGCTGCGCGGCGAGGTGCGCCTGGACAACGTGAGCTTCCGCTACGCCGAGGACGGCCCGCTGGTGCTGCGCGACGTCGCCATCCACGTTCGACCCGGCGAGTTCGTGGCGCTGGTCGGCGGTACGGGCACCGGCAAGAGCACGGTGCTGCGTATCCTCCTGGGACTCGAGAAACCCTCGTCCGGCGTGGTGTACTACGATGGTCATGATCTCGAGCGCGTCGACCTGCGCGCCGTGCGGCAGCAGGTCGGCGTGGTGGTCCAGGACGGTTCGCTGCAGCCGCGGACGGTGCGCGACAACATCATCGGCCTGGCCGCGGACCTGACGCTGGACGACGCCTGGCGTGCGGCCCGGCTCGCCGCCGTCGATGGCGACATCAGGGCGATGCCGATGGGCATGCTCACCGTCGTCACCGAGGGCTCGGCGGTGTTCTCCGGCGGGCAGATCCAGCGCATCATGCTGGCTGCCGCACTCGTGCGCCGGCCGCGCGTGCTGCTGCTCGACGAGGCGACCAGCTTCCTCGACAACAACACCCAGGCACAGGTCATGGCGCGGATCGAGGAACTCGCCGTCACCCGTATCGTCGTTGCGCACCGGCTGTCCACCATCCGCAAGGCGGACCGCATCTACGTGTTCGACCAGGGGCGGGTGGCGCAGCAGGGGACCTTTGCGCAACTGATCGAGACGCCGGGCGTCTTTCGCGACCTGGCGCGTCGCCAACTGGCTTGAGGAGGGCTCGCGGGAGCGCTTCGCGACGGCGTCGGTCGTCTTGCTACCGACGAGCGGCGTCCCGGATGACGCCGGCGTCGTGCAGCGCCTCGAGTTCCGCGGTGCTCAGGTCCAGCTCCGCGTCGAGCACCTCGTCGGTGTGCTCGCCGAGGCGGGGCGGGCGCTTCATCGAGACGCACGATGCCGAAGGTCCCGGAGCGAACCCCAGCATCCGTACCTTGCCATGCACCGGCAGATTCAGTTCGTGGATGAAGCCGCGCGCGGCCAAGTGCCGGTCCCGGTGCAGATCGGCCGTGTCCAGACACGCCGAACAGGGCACGCCGGCGCCGGCGATGGTCTCCATGGCCTCGTACTTGGTGCGTTCACGGGTCCAGGCAACGATCTCCTCGCGCAGCGCGTCAGCGTTCTGCAGGCGCCAGCGCGGGCTGTAGAAGCGCGGATCGCTGCGCATGTCGGCGCGATCCATGGCCTTGCACAGGGCGTCCCAGTGGGCATCGGTGAGGGGTTGGAGGTAGACGTAGTCATT
Organism: Acidobacteriota bacterium; assembly: GCA_009861545.1. Lineage (NCBI taxonomy): Bacteria > Pseudomonadati > Acidobacteriota > Acidobacteriota bacterium. Next base: position 13,401 of record VXME01000135.1, read on the forward strand.
GGCGCCGAACGGTTTGCACGGATACAGGCCGGCCGGCGGCAGACCGTGTGCGTTGCCGGTGCGCGGCGCCGCCCGCGCGCCCCACCTCGAGCCGGTGAAGAAATGCGAGCGCAGGTAGTACGTCACCGCCTCCTGCATCGACAACTCGACCAACTGCCCTTCACCGGTCCGCTGCCTTTGCGCCCAGGCCGCGAGCACCGCCATCGCCGCCTGGAGGCCGGTACCCGAATCGGCCATCGTCGGACCGGGCATCAGCGGCGGCCCGGCCGCCTCGCCGTTGACGGAGAACGCCCCCGCCGCCGCTTGCGCGGTCGGATCGACGCTGTGGAAGCCGGCGTAGGGGCCGCTGCCGCCGAAACCCTTGATGCGTACGTAAATCAGGCCCGGGTGGATGGCGCCGAGCGTTTCGTAGCCGATATCGAACCGTTCGATCACGCCCGGACCGTAGTTCTCCACGAAGACATCGAACACCGGCACCAGTCGCAGCAACAACTCTCGACCCTGCCCGCTGCCGAGGTCCACCGCCAGGCTGCGCTTGTTCGCGTTCCAGGCGCAGAAGAACGCCGAGTAGCCGCTGGAGCCGTCGCGTCCGAAGACGCGGGCCCCGTCGCCAGGGTCGGGCGGCTCGACCTTGACCACGTCCGCGCCGAACCACGCCAGGATTTGCGTACAGGATGGTCCGGCCTCGTACTGGGTCATGTCGAGGACCTTCATTCCATCCAGTGCCGGCATCTCGCACCTCCGCCCGTCCATCGAGTCACTCGAATCGCGGCGGGCCGCCGATTGCGCCGGCGTCTCGCAGTGCATCGAGTTGCGCATCGTCCAACGCGAGCTCGGCGCCGAGCAGTTCGTCGGTGTGCTCTCCCAGGCGCGGCGGGCGCTTCACCGGTACGCGGGACCTGGACATGCGGGGCGCGAAACCCGGAACGCGCACCGTGCCGTGCACCGGCAGGTCCAGCTCCTCGATGAAACCGCGCTCGGTCAGGTGCCTGTCGCGCAGCAGTTCTGCCGTGTCCAGGCACGCGGCGCAAGGCACGCGGGCCGCGGCCAGGGTCTCCATGGCTTCGAGCTTGGTCCGCGCCCTCGTCCACGAGCTGATCTCCTCGCGCAGCGCCCGGTGATTCTGGATGCGCCAGCGCGTGCTGTAGAAACGCAGGTCGACGCGCAGCTCGGGGCGGCCCATGGCCGCGCACAGCGATTCCCAGTGCTGCTCCGTCAGCGGCATGAGATAGACATGGTCGTTGGGGCCGAACGGCTTGCAGGGATAGAGATTGCCTGGCGGCACGTCGCCGGCGTTACCGGTGCGCGGTGCCGCCCGGGCGCCCCAACGCGAGCCGATGGCGCCGCGTCCGCGCACGAAGAACGTCATGGCCTCCTGCATCGACAGGTCGATTTGTTGGCCCCGTCCGGTGCGCAGCCTCCGCACCCAGGCCGCCAACACGGCCACCGCCGCGTATACGCCGGCGCCGGCATCGCCCATCGATCCCGGCATCATCGGCGGTCCTTGCGGTTCGCCGTTGATCGAGAACGCGCCTGCCGCTGCCTGTGCGATCGGCTGCTGGACCGCGAAGCCGGCATACGGGCCGCGGTTGCCGAACCCCTTGATGCGTGCATAGATGAGCCCCGGATTGACGGCGCGCAGCACTTCGTAGTCGATGTCGAGACCCTCCATCACGCCGGGCCCGTAGTTCTCCACGAGCACGTGGAACGTCGGCACCAGGCGCAGAAACAGTGCGCGGCCCTGGTCCTTGCGGAGGTCGATCGCCACGCTTCGCTTGTTGGCGTTCCACGCGCAGAACAAGGGGGCGTACGCCTCGTTGCGAGCCCGGTCCACGCCGCGCGCCCGGTCGCCGCGTCCGGGCATCTCGACCTTCACGACGTCGGCGCCCAGCCACGCCAATGCCTGCGTGCACGCAGGACCGGCCTCGAACTGCGTCATGTCGAGGACCCTCATGCCGTCCAATGCAGGCAAACTCCGCTTCTCCTCTGTCTGCCGCACCGCCGTCAGTTCCCGGCGGGACGGACGACCATCGCCGCGTAGGCCTTGGCGGCGACGCGGCCGTGTGCGACGACGACCTTGATGTGGTTGATGGTCTGGTGGACCCGGTAGACCCCTGCGGGGCCGATCAGCCGCGTGGAACGCGGCCACGCCCGCAGGCCCTCCGCCTTCGCAGGCACGCACCACCCCTTGTCCGCCAGCCGGTCGATCACCGGCAGCCAGCCCGCGCGGTCGATGCGAGACCACTCCACGGGACGAAACAGCTCCAGCCCCAGGCGGGGCGAGATGCCGCACGCGGTGACATCGAGGCTGAGCACGGCCCCGGGTCGGGTGAGCTCGCTCGTGTCCCTCACTACGGACATGGCCGCGGCGGGAGGGCCCGGCCAACGCAGTCGTTCGAGCAGGCCGGGAAGCTCGGCAGTGTCGATGCGATGCACGACGAGGCGCACGGCGCGCCGCCGCGCCGGCATCACGCCCGCCTGGCCGACGTGGCTCGTGCCGGAAAGGGCCTCGCACACGCGCTCGACCTGCCGCAGCTCCGCGGCGTCGGCGCGCCAGCCGGCCGCGGCCCACAGTGCGGCGACGGTGGCTGCCGGATCGTCGTGGAGTCCCCGCGCGGCGCCTTCCGAAGGGGTGCCGGGCACGAAGAAGATGCCCGGCGGCGCCGGTTCCTCCGGCAGGACCTCCGGTACGTCGTACTCGAGGACGACGGCGCCCTCCTTGCGGGACAGAAACGAGGCGGGGTCGCCCGCCTGCCGGGCGAGACAGGCGCCGAGAGCGGCCGCGGCCGAACCGGCCGGCGCCACTTCGCCGGCGCGGATGTAGTGCGCGGCAAGGGCGGAGCCGCGGACGGGAAACACGCAAAAGTCAGCCTCGGCCGCTTCGCGGCAAAGCGCGAACTCGAAACCGAATTGCTGGTCGATCACACCGATGGGCAACCGCCCGGCCATCGCGCGAAGACGCTCATACCCCCCGCCGCTCAGCAGGGCCGGAGGGAACACCCGCCTCATGCCTCCGAGCAGGCTCCCGAAGGATGGACTGCCGTCCAGCCGCGAGCCGGCTTCGGACCTGTCGACCAGTCGCGTGTCTCCGCTTCCGATTCGCTATCCGGCGTCGTCGGCGTCAAGCGAGCGGCCGCGGCGCCGGCCAGACGGTCAGACGGGCGAGCACCAGCCGCCGCCGCCGGCGACGGTGCGCATGTCCTCCTCGGCGAGCGCGGCCGAAGGCGGAAGCACCAGGTGCGCGGTCGTCGCGCTGTCCTCGTGCACCTCGATGGTGAAGTCGTCCGGGATGGACAGATCCAGCTCTGCCTCCATCACCGCCTTGGGATCGGCCAGCAAACGAGCCCGGAATTCCTCGTTCTCGACCGCCTTGTTTCGCACGTAGTCGTGAAACTCCTCCACGGTCTGAAACTCTTGAGCCATCCATCCACCTCCTGACAAGCCTCGATCTGCCAGCAGCAATGCCTCACTGTTTGTACACTGAGCCACTACAACGGCACAAGCGCAATTGTGATTATTTGGAGATAGTATGCTATAGAACGCGATATTAACGCGACTATCCGAAGCCAATCGTTAGGCAGAGTAACATTCGACTATCTGTAGCGGGATCGTCGGAGACGCTTGGCTTGCCGCGGATGCCAACCGCCACTGCGCGGCGCCTCACCCTGTCGAGTCGATCCAGGCCCGCGGACAGGCTATATCGCTGGTCGATGCCGTGAAGGACGCCGACGCGCCGATTAGGGCTGTGGACATTGCGCCGTTGCGTACCGCCGTCGCGTTGCGCGAAAGCGATGAAGGCCGCGAGGCGGCGAGCACCGACTTCGGTCGCATGGTCCGCAAGTTGCCCCGTGCGGTGGTGACGCCCCAATCGCCGGAGGACGTACGTCGGACCCTGGACTTCGCCCGTCACACGCGCTGCCCCGTAGCCGTTCGCGGCGCGGGTCACTCCCAGGCCGGGCAGTCGCTGACCGACGGCGGCATCCTGCTCGACCTGACCGGCCTCGACCGCATCGGCGAGATCCGGGACGGCGCGGTTCGCGTTCAGGCAGGAGCGACGTGGCGCAGGCTCGTCCGCCACGTCCAGGCCCGGGGCTATCTCCCGCCGGTACTGACGACGAGCCTGGACGTCACCGTCGGCGGCACGCTGTCCACGGGTGGCCTCGGCGCCTCTTCGCATCGTTACGGCGCGCAGACGGACAACGTCGACGAGCTCGTCGCGGTGACCGGAGACGCCCGACAGTTGCGTTGCTCGCGAACGGAGAACCCGGCGCTGTTCGACTGCGTGCGATGCGGGCTGGGCCAGTTCGCGGTGATTACGGAGGCACGAATCCGATTGCGCAGAGCGCTGCCCGATGTGCGCACCTTCTTCCTGGCCTACGACGACATCGAAGCGCTCATGCAGGACCAGCAGCAAGTCGTTTCCGACGACCGCTTCGAGTACATCGCCTCCACTTGCCTTCCTCGCGCGATGGGGCTCGAGCGTCTGCTGGCGCGCGGGTCGCCGTTCGCGGAGAGACGCTACGTCATGAGCCTGACGACCGAGTTCGACGGCGAGTGCGACTCCGACCGGGCCCTCGCCGGCCTGCACGGCGGCCGGCTTCTGGGCGCGGAAGATGGCTCGGCCCGAGATGTGCCCTTCGGCCCGGATCGGTTGGGGCCCGGGGACCGAGCGGACCGGCGTCTGGCGCATCCGTGGATCGAGGGGATCCTTCCCTGGCGCAACGCCGGGCGCTGCGTCGCGGAAGTACTGGCCGGCCTGCCGTCAGCATTGCCGACCGACACGGCCGTGCTCCTGTGGGCGGCGCGCCGCGACCGCTTCGGCGCCCCCATGCTCGCGCTTCCCGCCGGCGAACTGCTGATGGGATTCGCCATTCTGCCCGCCGTCAAGCCGGCGGCGCTGCCACGGTTGCTGCCGGGTCTGGAGGCGGCCGGCCGGCGGTTGACGACGATGGGCGGCAAGCGCTACCTGTCCGGCTGGATCGACTACGACCACGAGCAGTGGCGCGCGCACTTCGGCGACCTGTGGCCGCGGGTCGTGGATTGCAAGGCGGCGTTCGACCCGCGCGGCATACTCGATTCGGGTTTCATCCGCTATCGGCCGGCGCAGCCGGCATGAGGCAGGCTACGAGGAGACGGGGTGGACGAACGGTTGCGGCAAGCCGCGCGGGCGGCGGTCGAGCGCGGCCTCGACTTCCTGGAGAGCGTCGTGGCGCCGAACGGGAGCTGGCCCTGCTGGCGATACGACAATACTGGCCTCGTCGGCGCCCGGCACCGCGAGTATCCGCCCTTCGCGGCCGCGCTCGGATCCCTCGCGCTCGACGCCTGCCACCATCCCGGAGCCCGGGCACTGGTCGCGCGGACGCGCGAGTTCATCAGAAGCCGTATGCAGTACCCCGGCGTATGGAGTTACCCGAGCCTGCCTCCGTCCGTCGACGATACGGCGATCTGTGCGCTGGCGGTGGGTCCGCACCCGTGGCTCCGCATGGGCAGCCTTTGGGGTCGGAATCTCGACGTGCTCCTGGCGCATCGCGACGGCGACGGTCGGTTCGTCCTGTGGATGCCGGGCGACGATTGGCCGCGCGGACTCGACAACGAGGTCGACGCCGTGGTGAACGCCAACGTGCTCGCGTACATGGGAGACCACGCCGAGACGCAAGCGGCGCAGCGCTGGATCGAAGCCGTGGTCGCGGAGCGGCGCGAGGCCGACGCCTCGCCGTACTACATCGAGCCCGTGGATCTCCATTTCGCGCTGGCGCGCGCGAGCCGCTTCCGCGACGGCATCCTCGGCGAGCTGCGTCCGACCCTGGCGAGCCGCATCCTGGAGCGCCTCGGCGCCGACGGCGGGTTCGGCGACCCCATGCGTACGGCGCAGGCGCTGTCGGCGCTCGACATGCTCGCCTTCGATCTCGACGAAGGCGTGCTGGGCGCGGTCGTCGGGAGGCTGATCGAGGCCCAACGTCGCGACGGAAGCTGGCGGCCGTGTGTGGCCTGGAAGGAACCACCCGGATGGGCCGACTGGGTGGCGGCCAACGAGGGTCCGTTGCACGTGCTGCCGCCGCGCGGCTTCGCCTCCGAAGCGATGACCACGGCGTTCTGCATCGAAGCCATGCAGAGGTCGCTCCGATAGAGCGTCAGCGACTCATCATCGTGGGTACGTGATGTTGTGGCAGGATCTCCGGCACGCTCTTCGGCGTCTGGTGCAGGACCGGTCGCTCAGCGTCATGGCGGCGGCGGCGCTCGGGCTCGGCATCGGCGCCAACGCCACCGTCTTCGCGATCGTCCATGCCGCGTTCATCCGCGGCCTGCCGTTCGACGAGCCCGGACGGATCATCAGCGTCTCGTCACGCGACGGCGACAGCGGACAGACCGGGGGTGTCTCGCTTCGGGACTTCGATGACTATCGGGCCGCGGCCGCCTCGTTCAGCGGACTGGCCGCCTTCACGGCCGGCGGGACCGCGAACCTGAGCGACGCCGGCCGCCCTCCCGAGCGGGTCAACGGATCGCTGGTCACACCGAACACGTTCCGCCTGCTCGGCCAACCGGTGCTGCTCGGCCGGGACTTCCGGCCCGAGGAAGGGGAACGGGGCGCGGAGCGAACCATCATCCTGAGCCACCACGTGTGGCAGGACCGCTACGCGGGCGATCCCGGCGTGCTCGGCCGGGTGGTGCGGGTCAACGACGAGCCGTCCATGGTCGTCGGCGTCATGCCGGAAGGGATGCGGTTCCCGCTGAACGCGGATACCTGGCAGCCTTTGCAGCCGACCGCTGCTCTGGACCGCCGCGACAACCGGGTGCTGGCGACCGTCGGCCGGCTGGCTCCGGGCGTCGATCTCGACGCGGCGGATGCCGAGATGCGCGCGCTGGCGGGTCGGCTCCGCCAGCAGTATCCCGACACGAACGAGCACACGGACGCCGTGGTCCAGACGTTCAACGACTGGGCGAACCCCGCCAGCATCAAGCTGAGTGTCTTGACGTTGATGGGCGTGGTGGCGTTCGTTCTGCTCATCGCCTGCGCCAACGTTGCCAACCTGCTGATTGCACGCTCGGCGCAGCGGGCGCGCGAGGTGGCCATCCGGGTCGCGCAGGGCGCCACGCGGTGGCGGATCGTCCGCCAGTTGTTGACGGAGAGCCTCGCGCTCGGCGCGGCGGGCAGCGCCGCCGGCCTTGGGCTGTCGGCCGCCGGCATTCGCCTGCTGGACGTCGCCACACGCGACATCGGCAAGCCGTTCTGGATGACCTTCCACCTCGACGGCGCGGTCGTCGCGTTCCTCGCCCTCGCGTGCGTCGGCTCGAGCGTGCTCTTCGGGCTCGCGCCGGCGCTGCACGTCTCGAAGACGCCGCTCGGCGAGCTGCTGCGGGAAGGCGGGCGCACCGGCGCCGGCGGGGTGCGCGCACGCCGCCTGACCGCGGCGATGGTGGTCGTCGAGGTGGCGCTCGCGGTTGTCCTGCTGGCGGGCGCGGGCCTGATGATCCGCAGCTTTCAGGAGTTCTACTGGATCGATCTCGGGTTCGACTCCGCTCGAGTGCTGACCGGACAAGTCACGCTGGTCGCCCGGAAGTACCCCGAACCGGCGGATCGGCTCCGGTTCGTCGAGCAGCTCCAGCGGCGCCTGGACGCGATGCCCGGGATTCGCGCAGCGAGCGTCGCCACCACTCTCCCTCTCTTCGGCGGGTTGCAGCGGTCGCTCGATATCGACGGGCGTCCGTCGTCTGACGGGGGGCTCGCACCCACCGTGACGACGCTGAGCGTCGGCGCCCGGTATCTGGAGTCGCTCGGCGTCTCGCTGTCGCGGGGGCGCGCGCTGACGCTGGAGGACGGCCGCGCCGGGGCGGAGTCGGTGGTGGTGAACGCGCGTTTCGCCGCCCGGTTCTTTCCCGGCGAGGACCCTCTCGGGCGGCGGATCCGCCTGCAGGCGCGGGACGACCCGGCCAGCCCGTGGCTGACGATCGTCGGCGTGAGCCCGAGCATTCGGCAGGCCGCCCTGCGGGAGCCCGACCCCGATCCGGTCGTCTACCTGCCTTATCGGCTCTACACCGGCAGCCCGGCCGCGCCGCAGTGGTCGCTCGCCCTGCAACTTCTGACGGCGGGCGAGCCTGCCGCGTTCGTCCCGCAGCTTCGCGCGGCGGTGCGGGGCGTCGACCCCGAACTGCCGGTGTTCGGCGCCCAGTCGATGTCGGCCCGGCTCCGGGACGTGCGCTGGACGTACCTGCTCTTCAGCGGCCTGTTCGGCATCTTTGCGGCGATCGCGCTGGTCCTCTCGGCGGTCGGGATCTACGCGGTCACGGCGTACTCGGTGACGCAACGGACGCAGGAGATCGGCATCCGCATGGCGCTCGGCGCGCCGCCCGGACAGGTGATCTGGGTCGTTCTGCGCCGCGGGCTCGCGCAGGTGGGGGCCGGGCTGATCGCGGGATCGGCCGGCGCGTTCGCGGTCGGCCGCCTGATCGAGAGCCTGCTGGTGCAGACGTCTCCCCGCGACCCCGTGACGCTGGCGATGGTGCTGGCGGTGCTGGCGGCGGCGACGGTCGTCGCCTGCGTCGGCCCGGCGCGCCGGGCGGCCGGGATCGATCCGGTGGAGGCGCTGCGGTCCGACTGAAGCCGGCCGTGCCTCACGGGCACGCGGCGAGTACCCGACGCCGTCCTCGATCGACATGTCTCCGCCGCATGGCGACGTCCGAACCAACGGCGACAGGGCAACGTGGCCGGCGTCCATGTTTCTTGCGTGGCCATGAGCGATATGCCAAGCTGCCAACACGCTTGTCCATGGGAGTTCAGGAGCAAGAGTGGCCCCCAAGTCCGCCGCCGCGATCCCCGGCGCCCTCGATCTGCTGATCCGCAAGGCGGTCTCGCAGGAACGCTGGAGAGCGATTCTGACGCCCTACGAGAGGCCGGACAACCGTCGCAGTTTGCTGCAGCTTGCCGTCACCCTGCTCTTGTACGGCGCCGCGTGGGCCCTACTGCTCCGGAGCGTGGAGGTCGGCTACTGGGCGACCGCGACCGTCGCATTGCCTGCCGCGGGTCTGATGGTGCGGCTGATCATCATTCAGCACGACTGCAGCCACGGTTCCTACTTCACGTCGCAACGCGTGTGCAACGCCGTAGGCACCGTAGTCGCGATGCTGTCCCTCACGCCCTACGACTACTTGAAGCGGATTCACGTAGCGCACCACGCACACTCGGGCAACCTCGACAGGCGCGCCGGCGGTGACATACCCACGCTCACGGTCGCCGAGTACACCGCGCTGGGATGGTGGCGCCGGCTCGGGTACCGCCTGATTCGCAACCCGTTCGTGTTGATGGGCGTCCTGACTCCACTGCAGTTCGTCGTCGTGCATCGCTTTCCCTGGGGCATGCCGCGTTCCTGGACCCGGGAATGGCGGTCGGTATGGGGGACCAACGCCGCCCTGGCCGCGGTGCTGGTGGGCATCTGGCTTGTCGTCGGCGTCGAACGCCTGGAACAGATCCTGATAATCCAGGGCATGATCATGCTGTACGGGGGCGCGTTCGCCGGCTGGCTCACCCATACGCAGCATCAGTTCGAGGACGCCTACTGGCACCGGTTCGGCGCGTGGGACTACTTCGACGCCGGGTTGCAGGGCGCGTCCTGGCTCGCGCTCCCGAAACCGCTGCAATGGCTGACCGCCAGTATCGGTCTGCATCACGTGCACCATCTGAGTACCCGCATTCCGAACTACCGCCTGCAGCGCTGTCACGACGAGAATCCGGAACTGTGGTCCGCCCACCGAATCACGTTGCGGAACGGGTTCAAGGCGCTGAATCTGGCGCTCTGGGACGAACGGGGCGGCAAGCTGATTTCGTTCGGCGAATACCGCCGGTTGGCCCAATCGACCTGAGTACCGTCGAGCTTGCGAGCCTGGCGGTCGGCGCGAGTACCGCGGATCGCCGAGCGGCTCGGCGTCCCGCAGCCCCGGGTGTCGGACCGGCAGATCGGCCCTCAGTGGTCCACTTCCGCCGCTGTCCGAACGGCCATGCCTTCGGTCGCGATCTCGATCCCGCCGACGACGAGCGGCTGGCCCGCGGTCAGAGTGCCTGTGACGTAGATGCTGTCATCGGAGCGCTGCAGGACACGAACGGGAACGATGGTCAGCACGCCATCGCGCACTGCCCAGACTTCGTTCCCGGGCCTGAGCGCCGACCTGCGCACCTGGAAGTAGCGCTCGGGAGCGAGGCCGTCGATGCGCACTTCCACGAACTTGCCCACGAGCAGGGGCGGGCTGCGAACCTCGTCGGCGCCGGCGACCGGATCGGTTTCGGGGCGACCCGTGCGCTGTACCGGGACGCCGCCCGCGAACGGCGTCGGCACGTGCACGACAACGTCCAGCGTTCGCGTCTGCTCGTCGAGCGCCGCCTCGACTCGATCTACGTAGCCCGCCCACGCATGGCTCGCGTTGCCGTAGTCGGCGACGACGCGAGCGGTGACCCGCCGATCGGCATCTCCCGGCCGCAGGTCCCACAGGCCCGGGATGAGCGCCGCGTCGGCGTCGGAGAGCGGGACTACCACTTCCACCGCGTCGGCGGCAAAGAGCTGCCCCACCGGTTCGCCCGCCGTCACGAACTGCCCGACGTCCACCGACTCGGCCCGCACGACGCCGGCAAACGGGGCGCGTACGACGGTCCGGGAGAGTCCCAGCTCGGCTTCGGCCAGTGCGGTGCGATCCCGGTCCACCGCGGCTTGCGCCGCCCGCAACTGCGGTTCCCATAGCGCCAACGGGCCGGTGTCCGCGACTGGTGAATCCGCCGCCTGCCGGCGTCGGAACCGCTCGTACTGGTCGCGGGCGATCCGCGCTTCTTCCTCGACCTTCAGCAGCTCGACCTCCTGCACGGCGACAACGGCGCGCGCCCGCTCCACTCGATGACGGTGCCCGGCGTCGTCGAGGCGGAAGAGCGCCTGGCCCGAGCCAAACCGGCCGCCGGTCTGAAAGACCGAGCTCACCCAAACGACCCGGCCGCTGATCTCGGCCGCCACGTCGATCTGCGCGCTCGGCCGCACCGTGCCGGCCCCGTGGACGGGGATTGCTCCGGCGGCGGCCGCCACGGGCTCGGTGATGGCGAAGGGAACTCGCGAGGGCGGCTCCCGGCGGGCCGGCTCGGGCCGTAGCGAGACCATGAGGTTGGCCAGGGCCAGGGAACCTGTGAGGATTGCGGCGGCGACGACGTAGCCAACCCGGCGGCTCATGGATCCCTCCGACTACTCCTCCGGATCGGAGGTCGCCATCAGCGGTGCAGGCGCGGTCTGCGGGCGGGTCCAGGAGCCGCCCAGCGCGCGGTGGACGGCGAGGCGGGCCAGGGCCAGACTGCGCGCCGAGTCCGAGAGAGCCGACTCGACGGTCAGCCGTGTGCGCAACGCGTCCAGGAAGTCGGCGTAGCCGCCCACCCCCGATTGGTACCGCTGCGATCGCAGTGCGAGGGACTCCCGCGCCTCCTCCCGCCGGGCGGACAGCAGGGCATGGCGCAGGTTCTCGCTCCGCAGCCCGGCCAGCGCCGACTCGACCTCGTTCACGGCCGTCACCACCGTGCGCCCGTACGCGGCCGCGAGCTCGTTGAAGCGGGCGTGTGCCAGAGCGACGTTGTCCGCGAGGCGATCGCCGTCGAAGACCGGCGCGAGCAAGTTCGACACCAGGTTGCCGAACCACTGCTGGACGTTGAAGAGCCCGCCGATGTCCGTTGTCTGGAGTCCTACAGACCCGGATAGCGAAAGCGACGGCATCAGTTCCGCGCGTCGCGCCTCGATGTCGTGGGCCGCGGCTTCCAACCGGAGTCCCGCGGTCCGTACGTCCGGCCGCTGCACCAGGAGGTCCGCCGGTACGCCTGCCGGCACCGGGTCGGCGATCTGCTCAGGCGAGAGTGAATCGGGAAGCAACTCGGCCACGTCTTCCCGATAGCCGCCCAGGAGCACGGCGAGACGGGCTTCCGCGGCGGCAAGTCCGGCATCGAGTTGCGGCAGGCGGGCCTGCGTGTCGCGCAGGTCCTGCCGCACCCGATACAGGTCCAGTGAATCGGTCAGTCCACGGTCGTAGCGGGTCTCCGCCAGGTGCTCGCGCTCCTCCAGGGTGGACACCATCTCAGCGGCGATTGCGATCTGCCGCCGAGAGTCGACGATGTCGAAGTACGCCGTGATGGTCTCGGTCAGGACTCCGATTCGCGCCGCGTGCGCATCCGACTCCGAGGCCCTCAGATCCGCTCCCGCCGCGAGCGACGCGTGCCGGACGCGACCCCAGAAATCGAGCTCGTACGCGAAGTCCGCGTACAACGAGTACGTGGTGAGCCCTATCCGCTCGGGCCACGTGAACCCCCCGTCCGCGCCCCCGAACGCTTCGTCCAGACCCAGCTCCCCAAGTTGCGCGCCGATGCCGGCGTTGATGGGCACGTCGAAGCTGTCGGCGCCCGCGCCGGCGCGGACGACCGGCAGCACCGCAGCTTCGGTCAGGCGGGCCCGCACCCTGGCCTGTTGCACCCGGGCCACCGACTCCGCCATGTCGAAGTTGGATTCCAACACCGACCCGACGACCTCGTCGAGCACCGGATCGTTGAACGCCCGCCACCATTCCAGCGGTTCGTGGTTGCCCGACGCGGCGGTGGCAGCGAAGCTTCCGGGCAGCTCCGTGACCGGCTGGCCCGTCAGTTCCGGCAGCGCCGGCCGGGGCGCGAGCGCGCAACTGCTGCAAAGACAGGCAAGCAGAACCGGTGACAGCCGGCTCCGAAGGAGGAAGAACGGCCCCATCGCCGAGCCGCCGCGTCTCGAGGTCGGTATCTGCAAGATGAGGCAGGGGAGTGACGATTCCGCTGGCCGCGACTCGGGCAGCCGGTAGTGAGGCTGACGAAGACACCGGCTTTCACGAGCAACACCGCGGCAACAGACCAGCATAGCCGACCCGGTCGGGAACTGTCGCCCCTCCAAACGGAGGGAATTTGACGGCTGCGGCCCGGAATCCCGAGGAAACAAGTGGGTGGAATGTGCTCAGGCCAATCCACCTGGCGGGTAATAAATTCCCTTCGTTTGAAGGGAGATTCCGAGCCGGATGATTCCGTAGTATGTGATGCGGGTGCTTCGCGAACCAACGCTCCATGAGACTGAGCCAGGACGCTCACACCCTTGTAGAGCATGTTGAGATTCGCCGAAGAAATCAGCCTGTTGCTGCTCGACGAAGAGCGTGGCGAGACCGTCCCTCCCAGTCTCCCGCGACACACGTTCAGCACCGTGCTCGCCGGCGCGGTATTGATGGATCTGGCCCTGGAGGAACGCATAGACACGGACCTCGAAAAGCTCGTGCTCGTCGATCCGGCACCGCTCGAAGACGGGCTCCTCGATCCCACGCTGGCCGACATCGCGCGGGCATCCCGGACGTACGACACCGGGTACTGGATCGAGCGCACGTCCCGGCGCGCCGACGACATCCACGACGCCGCGCTCGCGAGGCTGATAGAGCGCGGCATCATCGAGGACGATGTCCCGGGGCTCTTCTTTCTGTCCTCCCGCGTAGCGCGTTCCCGCCGCTACCCGGCCATCGACGGCAAGTCCATCGATGACGTCCGCTTGCGCGTGATGCGCATACTCTTCGAGGACGACGTCCCCGACCCGCGCGACATAGCGATCATCTGTCTGGCCGACGCGTGCGGGATCTTCGAGGCGCTGCTGTCGCGCTCGGAGCAGGCCCGCACAAGGGAACGGGTGGAGCTGCTGCGACGGATGGACCTGATTGGCCGGGCGGTTACCGCGGCCATCCGGGACCACGAAGCTCCCGCGTGCCCTTCCGTCTCCGTCCGTCCGCTGGGAGAGATACCGATCGCACGGGGATTGCCGATGGTCGGAAACGCGTTTCGGATGGCCGGCGATGTGAGCGCCTTTCTCACGGACCAGTATCTCAGGATGGGTCCCGTATTTCGGGTGCGGGCATTCCATCGCCACTACGTGGTACTTGCCGGCCCGCAGGCCAACCTGTTCATGAACGCCGCGGGCAGGACGCATTTCCGTTCGTTCGAGGGATGGGTGGACTTCAACGCCGAATTCGGCTCGATGCGCTCGCTGATCAGCATGGATGGCGCCGATCATCTGCGTCTGCGGAAGGTGCAGGCCAGGGGTTATTCCCGCGGGCGGATCGAGAGCCGACTGGCAGAGGCAATCGGCGTCGTCCGACAGGAAATCGCCGGCTGGCCGGTGGACCGGCCCATTGCCGGCCACTACGCGTTTCAGCGCATCGTCACCGAACAGATCTGCACCCTGATCGCCGGCGTGTCGGCCCAGGGCTACCTCGACGATCTGATTCTGTTCTTCACCGCGCTGCTGAAGGCCCGCATGACGCACCACCGCCCCGGCCTGCTGATGAGGCGCCCCCGCGTCCAACGCGCCCGCAGGCGGCTGAACGAGCTGTACCGGAAGGTGCTGGCCGACCACGAACCGGAAGGACGCGGCGGCCGGGACCCGGACATGATCGACGATCTGCTCGACCTGCACCGTACGGACCCCGTGTTCATGCCGGAAGTCGATCTCGTCATTTCGGTTCTGGGGCCCTTCTTCGCCGGGATCGATACCGCGGCGAACGTCTTGGCCTTCATGCTCTACGAGACGCTGAGGCATCCGGATCTGCGCGAGCGCATGACCGCCGAGGCGGATGCGTTCTTCGCTGCTCCGGGAGAACCGACGGCCGGGGGCCTGCGGGCGCTGGACGTCACGCACCGCGTCGCCATGGAAACGCTGCGCATGCATCCGGTCGCTCCCGCGCTGACCCGCACCGTGACCAACGCGTTCGATTTCGAAGGCTACGCGATCCCGGCCGGCACGCGCGTCATCATCGGCAGCACGGTGCCGCACCGCCTGCCCGACTGCTTTCCGGATCCGGAGCGGTTCGACATCGAGCGCTACACGGCAGCTCGGGCGGAGCACCGCGCGCCAGGGGCGTACGCCCCCTTCGGCCTGGGAGTACACCGCTGCCTGGGCAACGGGTTTGCCGAAACGCAGATCGTGCTCACGATGGCGACCATCCTGCACGACGTCGCGCCGGCGCTCGATCCGCCGGACTATCGCTTGAGAATCGAGCACGCACCCACTCCCCACCCGGCCGATTCGTTCCGGTTCCGTCAGAAACGCCGGCGGGAATGACGTCGTTGCCGGCAGGTCCGACCGCGGGTGGGAGACCTTCGAGGATGAAGGTCGAGCGGAGATACTCGACATGACCATACAGGCCGACTCGACCCTGCGGCAGCACATGTTCGCCCTCGCGCCGCTCCGTGTCTGGTGGCGTCTGCTGCGGGAGCATGGCGGCGTGGCGCCCCGCCGCCGCGGCGCGCTGGCCCGTATTCTGCCGACCAGCCTCGGGACGCTCCCGCTGCGCCTCGCCGAGAGCGCGATCCATGGACGCCGCGTGCGGCGGACGCCCATCGAGACGCCGCCGGTGATGATCCTCGGATACGGCCGCAGCGGCACGACCCATCTGCACAACCTGCTGGTCTGCGATCCGAATCATGCCGGCGTCACCACGTACCAGGCGATCGCGCCGGCGTGCTGCCTCGTGGGCCGCCGATTCCTCAAGCCGCTCATCGCAAGACATCTCCCCGCGAAACGGCCCATGGACAACATGGACGTATCGCTCGACCTGCCGCAGGAGGAAGAGATCGCCATCGCCGGGCTGTCGCATCAGTCGTTCCTGCACCACCTCTCGTTCCCGCGGGCGGCCAGGCGCTGCTACGACCGGTACGCGGCGATGCAGGGCCTGACGCCGCGGGAAATCGAGCGGTGGGAACGGACCTACCTCGATGTGGCCCGCAAGGCGACGGTGATTGCCGGTGGCCGGCGCCTGGTGCTGAAGAGTCCGTCCAACCTGGCGCGCGTGCCCCACATCCTGCGCTTGTTCCCGGGGGTGAAATTCGTTCACATCGTCCGCAATCCCTACGTCGTGTACCGCTCGCTGACGCACATGTTCCGGCGGATCCTGCCGCCGAACCAGTTGCAGGAAATCGGCTGGGAGGAATTCGAGGAGCACATCCTCTACGCGTACGAGCGGTCGATGCGCCAGTATCTTGCGGACCGGTTCCGTATCCCGCCGGGGCATCTGACCGAAGTGCGGTTCGAGGATCTGGAGACCCGTCCCCTCCACGAGCTGCAACGCGTCTATGCGGACCTGTCCCTCCCGGACTGGGAGCGGGCCAAGGACCACTTCGCGGAGTATCTCGGGCCGCGGGCGACGTACCGGAAGAACCGCTACGGACTCGACCAGGCCGTAATCGACCGTGTCGACGCCCGGTGGCGCTTCGCCGTCGACGCGTGGTCATACACGCCCCCGGAGACCGGGTGAAGTCCACGATGCTGCGATTCGCTGGCGCTGCAGGTAGACGGAAAGAAGGTTGGTGATGGACGACACGGCGTGCGGGTCCTCGATTGGAGGGCAACAGTGAACGGCCAGGATGGCGCCGCGCAAGAACGGCGCGGCGCCATCGCCTACATGGCGCGGAACGGTGTCGCCGCCAACCTCCTGATGTTCTTCATCGTCGCGGCGGGACTCCTGTCGCTGACCGGATTGGTTCAGGAAGCGTTCCCCGAGTTGTCGTTCGGCGTCATCGAGGTGACGTTGCGTTACCCCGGCGCCGGGCCGGAGGAGGTGGAGCAGTCCATCGTCGTCAAGATCGAGGAGCAGGTCGGCAATCTCGACGGCGTGCGGGAGGTCACCTCGGTGGCGGCGGAGGGGGTTGCATCCGTCATGGTCGAGCTGAAGACGGGTACCGACATGAGTCGGGCGCTCGACGATGTCGCGTCGGCGGTCAATCGCATCCAGACGTTCCCGGCGCAGGCCGAGCGTCCGGAGATCGGGGAGATGACCAATCGCCAGAGCGTCATGCGCCTGGTGCTCTACGGGGACGTCTCCGAGCGGGCCCTGAAGGAGCTGGCGTACCGCACCGAGGACGCCATCGGCGCGCTTCCCGCGGTTTCGCAGGTCGAGACGAGCGGGGTGCGGAGCTACGAGATATCGATCGAGGCGCCGCGCCGGCGGCTGCAGTCGCTGGGCCTCACGCTCGAGGACCTATCGGATGCGGTACGGCGCGGTTCGCTCGACCTCTCGGCCGGGCGTATCGAGACCCGGGACGCGCAGGTCCGCGTACGCACCACCGGGCAGCGCTACGACCAGCAGGACTTCGAGGAGCTCGCGGTCCTCAGCCGCGCCGACGGCACGCTGGTACGTTTGGGTGACATCGCCGAGGTGCGCGACGGCTTCCGGAGCAGCGATCTGATCGTTCGCTACGACGGGCGGCCGGCGGCGTTCATCGAGGTCTACCGCGCTGCCGACGAGCAGGTGCTGGACGTGACGCGGGCCGTCGAGGAACTCCTCGACCGCGAGGTGATTCCGTCGCTTCCCGCCGGCACCGGAATCGGCATCTGGAACAACGATGCCGAAGCCTATCGGGAAAGGCTCTCGATTCTGCTCGAGAACGGTTTCCTCGGGTTGCTGCTCGTCCTCGTGGCGCTGGCCCTGTTCCTGGAGATCCGGCTGGCGTTCTGGGTCGCCCTGGGAATCGCCGTTTCCGGCGCCGGCGCCCTGAGCGCCATGCTGGTCACCGGCGTTTCCATCAACACCATCTCGCTGTTCGCGTTCGTCCTCGCCATCGGCATCGTCGTCGACGACGCCATCGTGGTGGCGGAGAGCGTCCACCGCGAACGCATGCGGGGCACGCCGGGCGTGCCGGCCGCGATCCGCGGAACGCGGCGCGTCAGCCGGCCCCTGATCTTCGCCGTCCTGACGTCGGTGGCCGCCTTCTCTCCGCTCCTCTTCATTCCCGGCGGGCTGGGAGAGCTGATGCGCGCGGTGCCGGTGATTCTGATCGCCATGCTGCTCACCTCGCTGGTCGAATCGCTCTTCGTCCTGCCGAACCACCTGTCCCACCTGCCCGGCCCCGGGCGGCGGCCTTCCAACGTCCTGGATCGGGCCTGCGCCCGGAGTCAGGCGCAGGTCGACAGAGGCTTGCAGCGGTTCGTGGAAGGCCCCCTGGACCGGGGACTCGGCGTGGCGACCCGGCACCCGGCGATCGTGGTCGCGGCGGGTCTCGGCGCAATCGTCCTCAGCGTCGCTCTGGTGCCCGCGGGGATCGTCCGAGTGAACTTCGGTCAGGAGGTGGAGGGCGACATCGCGACGGCCAACCTTCGGATGCCCGAGGGCACGACTGCACGACGGACGCACGAGGTGGCGCGGGAGCTGGAGGCGGCGGGGCGGCGGGCCCTCGACCGGCTCTCGCGGGGCCGGCCCGAAGACGCGGCGCCGCTGCTGACGGGGGTCATTCTCACGGTCGGTCTGCCGCAGCGCATGGCCGAAGGCGCGATCCGGGAGGCCGGTCTCGACCCGCCGGCCAACGTCGCCACCGTGGAGTTCAAGCTGCTGGCCTCCGAACAGCGGGATGTCGGCACCGACGCCTTTCTGCAAGCGTGGCGGGAAGAGGTCGGCCCGTTGCCGGAAGCCCGCGGTCTCGCCTTCAGCGCCGAGCTGCTCGGCCTGGGGCTGCCCATCGAGATAGCGCTGTCGCACCCGGACGCCGAACGACTGGATCAACTCGCCGACGCGGTAGTGGCGGAGCTGCGCGATCTGGAGGGCGTCTTCGGCGTGCAGGCGGATCGCGAAGCCGGCCTCCAGGAGCTCCGGCTCGAGCTGCGGCCGGAAGCGCGTACGCTCGGGCTTGCGCTCGACGGTCTCGCCCGGCAGGCGCGATCCGCCTTCTTCGGCGCCGAGGCGCTGCGGCTGCAACGGGGCCGCGAGGAGGTTCGGGTCTACGTGCGTCTTCCCGCGGAAGAGCGTGACGCCGTCGCCGACGTCGAGCGCTATCTGGTCCGCACGCCGGCCGGAGCCGCCGTGCCGCTCAGTCGCGTGGCTACGGTCAGCTCGGGGGATGCGCCGTCGTCGATTCATCGCCGGAGCGGCCGGCGGGTCGTCATGGTCACCGCCGACGTGGACGGGGCCGCGATCACGGCCGGGGAGGTCAACGACATCCTGGCGACCACGGTCCTTCCCGCGTTGGCGGACGCCAGTTTCGGGCTCACCTATCTGTTCGGCGGCGAGCAGCAGCAACAGAGCGAGTTCCAGGGCGGCCTGCTCCGCGGCTTCGTCCTGGCCCTGCTCGTAATCTATGCGCTGCTGGCGATCCCGCTCGAATCGTACGTCAAGCCGCTGATCGTCATGGCCGCCGTCCCCTTCGGGGTGGTCGGCGCCATCCTGGGCCACCTGATCCTGGGGATCGACATGAGCTTCGCATCCACGATGGGAGCCGTGGCGCTCTGCGGCGTCGTCGTGAACGACTCTCTGGTGATGATGGACTTCATCGACCAGCGACTGCGGGAAGGGGCGCCCGCGAAGGCCGCGGTCATCGAGGGCGCCAAGGGACGTTTTCGCCCGATCTTCCTGACGTCGCTGACCACCTTCCTCGGCTTTACTCCCCTCTTGCTCGAAACGGCGCCCCAGGCCCGGTTCCTGATCCCGTTCGGCGCATCCATCGGCTTCGGCGTCGCCATCGCCACCGCCATGCTGATGCTCGTCGTGCCCGCGCTGACCACCGTGTACCTCCAGGTCGCCCCGTCACCGCGACCCGCGGCCGTTCACTCGGCAACCGCCGGGTAGGCACAGGTTCCGGGCGGGCTCGCGCGGCTTCAAGCGGCGGCATTACGCAACTCTCTTGCCAGTGACCCGACGTGTCTCCACCTGATCGCCTACGCCCTCCGTTCCGGCCGAATCGCGACTTCTTGTCTTGAACCTGCCAATTCTGGCAGTTGACGAAGGGGGCCATCCGCGGCACTGCGAGCGCAGTCGTGGCCCCGGTCCAGCTACCCATTCCTTGCTTTCGCGAAAGCGTGCGTTTCGTCTTGAACCTGCCAATTCTGGCATCGACTGAAGAGGTGCATCTGCGGTACTCCTGCTACGGTCGGGTCGCTGTTCGGACGGGCCGAGCGACAGGGCAAGGGCAGGTATCGACATCTTCGATGCCGTTCGTCGCGGCGGTCCTGGCGCCCGTCGCTCTCAGGACTCTGTGCGTTGCCGGTCGGGATGCGCAGCGACTGAAGGCAGGGAGGCGCCACTTGGGCCAACAGGAGCTGTACGACCGTATCCTGCAGGAGCTGTACGACGCTGCTTTCGACGAGGCCGGTTGGCCGGAAACCGCCGCCCTCATCGACGCCGCGTGCGGCATCAAGGGGAACGCCCTCATACTTGTCGAGGGGCGCTCGCCGCGGGATTCGCAACTCCATTTCGCCCGGTTCTGCTATCGGGGACAACGCCGCGCGGACCTGGAGCGGCTCTATTTCAACGAATACTGGTCCCAGGACGAGCGCGCGCCGCGCTTGAGGAGCCTGCCCGACGGTTTGGTGATCCCTGCGAGGGATCTCTTCACCGAGACGGAGAGGAGGACGTCGGCGACCTACAACGAGGGGATGCGGCTCTCCGACACCCAGGACAGCCTCAACGTGCGTCTGAATGGGCCGGGTGGAACGCACATCGGGTGGGTGCTCGCCGATCCCGTCGATGCGAGCGGCTGGCGGTCGGAGCGCACTCGGATGGTCGAGCGGCTTCTTTCCCACGTGCGCCAGTTCATGCGCGTCCGGCATGCGCTGGTCGAGGCGGGGGCGCTCGGGAGGTCGCTCGCGGGGCTGCTCGACGCCACCGGGGCCGGCGTCATCCACCTCGACCGGAGGGGGCGGATCGCGGCCGCGAACGACCGCGCGGTCGAGCTTCTGCGGCAACGCGACGGGTTGATCGACGACGACGGGGTCCTGCGCGGCATCGAGCCGGCCGATGACGCCCATCTGCAACGGCTGTTGTCGCGCGCCCTGCCGCTCTTCGGCGGGCAGGGCGCCGGGGGCTCGATGACCGTCGGGAGGGTGTCCGTGTTACCGCGTCTGGTGCTGCACGTCAGCCCGGTGGGCGAGCAGGACCACCGCACGCGGCGCCTCGCCGCGCTGGTGCTGTTGGTCGACCCGGGACGTCCGCCTCGCATCGATCCGGTCCTCGTGGCCTCGGCGCTGGATCTGACGCAGGCGGAAACCTCGGTGGCGGTGATGCTGGCCACCGGATGCAGCCTCCGCGAGATTGCCGCGGCGACGCGCCGGAAGGAGAGTACCGTCCGTTGGTACCTGCGGCGGATCTTCGCCAAGCAGGGCGTTTCCCGCCAGGCGGACGTGGTGCGGCTGGTGCTGTCGGCGTCGGGCGTGCTGCCGCCGTAGCGCCGACAGCCCCCGGCATCGGCTGACCGCGATGTCCGGCGCCGCGTCGGACCCGGACGGTCAGCGTGCCCGTACCTCAGTCCGGCAGCGCGAAGGCGATGAGCCGCG
This sequence comes from Acidobacteriota bacterium, assembly GCA_009861545.1. Lineage (NCBI taxonomy): Bacteria > Pseudomonadati > Acidobacteriota > Acidobacteriota bacterium. Next base: position 34,715 of record VXME01000135.1, read on the forward strand.
GGCCGCCGCCCACGGTCAGCGCGATGTACTGCCGGCCGTCCAGAATGTAGGTCATCGGCGTGCCGATGGCCCCCGACGGCAGGTCCACCGACGCCAGCTCCGCGCCGTTGGCCTTGTCGTAGGCGACCAGCCGCGGGCCCCCGTTCGAGCCGCCGGCCGTGAGGCAGTAAATCAGGAGCGACTTCGTCAACAGCGGGCCGTTGATGGCGTTGTCCCCGCCGAGCGGGGGCAGGTTCAGGTCGCGCAGCAGCGGGTGGTTGCGGTAGCGGTCGCCGTTGCCGGTCGGCACCCACCAGGCGTGCTCGCCGGTGTTCAGGTCGATGGCGGTCATCCGCGAGTAGGGCGGCTTGACCAGCGGCAGCCCCTGCGGCATCTGTGGCTCGCGGCGAATGTTGCCGCTCCGGGCCAGCCGTTCCGCCTCCGGCGCGCCGTGGGTGTAGGTGACGGTGGCGCCGAGCGCCGGGTCGGGCTGGTAGAGCGAGACCACCGCGGTCCGGTTGCGCGACGGGACGTAGAGCATTCCGGTTTCGGGGTCGACCGCACCGCCGGACCAGCCCGCCGTGCCGCCCGGCGGCGGGCGCATGATGGTGCCGTACGTGACGCCCTCGATCGGCCGGTCCAGCGGCGTGAACAACGGTCCGAGCCGGAAGCCCTCGACCGCCTCGATAGCCATCTGCCGGATCTGAGGGGTGAAGTCGACGAGGTCGTCGATGGTCACGCCCTGGTAGTCGAACGGGGCCGGCTTCGTCGGGAAGGGCTGCGTGGGCGACGGCACCTCGCCCGGCATGTTCGTCTCCTGCGGCACCGGGCGTTCCTCGATCGGCCAGATCGGATCGCCGGTGACGCGGTCGAACACGTAGACGAAGCCCTGCTTGCTGACCTGCGCGATCGCCTTGATCGGGCGGCCGTCGACAGTCACGTCCACCAGGTTCGGATGGGTCGCGAAGTCGTAGTCCCACAGACCGTGGTGGACCGCCTGGAAGTGCCACTCGCGCTGCCCGGTCTCCACGTCGACGGCGATGAGCGTTTCCGAGAACAGGTTGTCGCCGAGCCGGTCGACGCCGTAGTAGTCGTTGGTCGTCGTTCCGGTCGGCAGGTAGACGTGGCCCAGCTCGTTGTCGCCGGCGAGCATCGACCAGACGTTGGCGTTGCCCGAGTAGCGCCACGACTCGTTCAGCCAGGTATCGACGCCGAACTCGTCGGCGCCGTTCGGCACGGTGTGGAAGTCCCAGGCGTGCTCGCCGGTGCGGACGTCCCAGGCGCGTACCCAGCCGGGCACCGCCTCCTTGGTGATGCGCCGGTCGGCGACGTGCGAGCCGTGGATCACCTTGTCGCGGACGACGATCGGCGGCGAGTGGATGCCGAACAGAATCGCGTTCAGGTAGTCCCGCTCCTCGCGTTCGAGCCGCGGCAGGCCGACCATCGCGTCGACCCGGCCGCCGCCGTCGGGGCCGAAGTCGGGGCACGGCTGCCCGGTCTTCGCGTCGACGCAGATGAGGTAGCCGTTGCCGGTGCCCCAGAAGATGCGCTCGTCCCCCTCGCCGTCGGTCCAGTAGGCGACGCCCCGCTGCGACCAGGGGTTGCTCATCGTGGGCGTCCCCTCCTCGTAGGCCTTCGGGTTGTAGACCCACAGCGTCTCGCCGGTCGCCGCGTCGACCGCCACGCCCTGCGACAGCGGCGTGTTGAAGTAGAGCACCCCGCCCACCATCAGCGGCGTCGCCTGCAGGCGCGACAGGATCGGCCGGTGTCCGGTGCGGTAGAGGTCGGGGGTGTCCTCGATCAGCGTGTCGACCACGGTGTCGAGCGGGGCCGTCCACTCGCCGCCGCCCGGCGTCGATCGGCTGATGAAGTGATCGACGGTGGTCCACTCCCAGGCGATCTCCAGGTCGGCGAAGTTGCTCGCGTCGATCTGGTCGAGCGGCGAGTACTTCGTGCCGCGCACGTCGCCCGCGTAGCTCATCCATTCGCCGTCGGAGGTGTCGTAGGTCTGCCACGGCCCGGCGTCGTCTTCCTGCTGGGCGTTGACCGGGGCGGACGCGCAGAGGAGAAACACGACCATCACGGTGAGCGAGAGCGACTGGCGCATGACGTGACCTCCGTAGGTGCTCTGGAACCGGAGCTTCGGATACGCTCGGCCCCCTGGGCAGCGTCGTCTGCGTCAGCACATCCGCCGCGCAGACTCCAAGGATTGCGTTGGTGCCGGCAATCCTACACCGGTTCCGGATCATCGGACCCCGGGGCGCCATCCGGGAGCCAGGCGGGCGCGTACCACGTGCCCCGGCCGGAGCCGTGTCGCGTCAGGCGGCCGTCCCGGGTCAACGTCCTCACGTGGTCCTTGACCGTGTTCCGGCTCGCGCCGGTTGCCGCCGCCGCGGCACGGATGGTCACGCGCCCGTGGTCGCGGGCAAGCTGCAGAATCCGGAGCGAGAGCTCGGCCAGGTCGCCGATGGTCTGGCGCTCGCGCTCGATCTTCGAGTGCAGGTGCCGCTTCTGCCGTTGCAGCGCCGTCAGAAAGTACGCAAGCCAGGGATCCCAGTCCGGCTCGGCGGTCCGCAACGTCTTCTGGGTGCGGCGCAGAGCCAGATAGTACGCGTCCCGGCTCCGTTCGATGACGCTTTCCAAAGAGCAGTAGGGGACGTAGGCGTACCCGGCGCGCAGCAGCAACAGGGTCGTCAGAATCCGCGACAGCCGGCCGTTTCCGTCCTGGAACGGATGGATGGCCAGGAAGGTGACGACGAAGACGGCGATGACCAGCAGCGGGTGCAGGTCGGCAGGGCGAGTCAGACCGGTCCGTGTCCACGTGAGCAGCTCGCCGGTCAGCCGAGGTGTATCGAAAGGCGCCGCGGTTTCGAAGACGACACCCAGTCGCGTTCCGCCGGGACCGAACGCCTCCACGTGGTTGGGGAGCGTCTTGTAGGCGCCGCGATGGCGCTCGTCCTTCTCGGAGTACTTCAGCAGGTCGCGGTGAAGCTGACGGACGTGGTTCTCGGTGAGGTCGAGCACCTCCCAGGCCGCGAAGACCGTGTTCATCGTGTCCGCGTAGCCCGCCACCTCCTGCTCGTCGCGTGTCGTGAACGACCCGACCTCGATGGCCGAGAGAAGCTGCTCGACTTCCGGGTCGCTGAGTCTCGCTCCCTCGATGCGGGTGGACGAGCCGACGCTCTCGATCGTTGCTACGTGCCGCAGGCGGGACAGCCGCTCGGGAGCAAGGCGCCCGATGGCGAGCCACGCGCCCTTGAATTCATCGATCTCGGCGATGAGCCCGAGAATCTCATGACTGACCCGCAACGACGACACGTCGGGCGGCCCATCCATTGCGCCATCCATTCTCATCCAATATGGAGGATGCCATGCGGCCCATCCATTTGTCCATCCGATTCCATCCGGTACAGGAGCTCCAACGAGAACGCCCGGCCGCGCCGCCACGTTCCGCCAGCGCGCAGGACAACACGCTCGCGATTCGCTGTTGCCCGGCCCTGCGCCGCGGGGTACGATGCGACCGGTGGGCATGTGTCTCGATTCCGGAGCGCCCGCAAGCCCAAGGAGCATCGCATGACGCGACCGGACGGCGGCACTCGGCGCGGGACCCTCGGGTTGTCGAGCGCCGCGATGATGATGGCCGGCGCCATCGTTCTGGCGGCCGGACCGGCGGTCGAGACGTCTTCCGCCAGGCTCGGGCCCGAACCGCACCCGGCGCGTCCGGCCGCGCAGGCGCCCGCCCCGGCCGCCGAGGCCGTGTCCGGCACGCCCCGCGCGGTCCTGGACCGCTACTGCATCACCTGCCACAACGATCGCCTGCGGACCGGCGGGTTGAGCCTGGACGCGGCCACCGTCGATGCCGCGGACCCGAGCCGCCACGCCGATGTCTTCGAAAGGGTGATCCAGAAGCTGCGGACCGGCGCGATGCCGCCGCCGGGGCGCCCGCGCCCGGACGAGGTGACCTACGACGCGGTGGCGAGCCGACTCGAGGGGGATATCGACCGCGCCGCCGCGGCGAGCCCCGACCCCGGCCGGACCAGCACCGTCCACCGGCTGAACCGGACCGAGTACCGCAACGCGATTCGCGACCTGCTCGCGCTGGATCTGGACGTGACGCCGCTGCTGCCGGGCGACGAGACTTCGGACACCGGCTTCGACAACAACGCCGACGTCCTCTCGATCTCCACCGCGCAGCTCGAGCGCTACCTCTCGGCGGCGCGCACCATCACGCGGCTGGCGACCGGGCTGCCGCCGACCGGCCCCGGATTCGAGACTTTCGACGTGCCGCTGCTGCTGCTCCAGGACGAGCGCCAGAGTGAGGACCTGCCGCTCGGCTCGCGGGGCGGGACGGCCGTTCCCTATCACTTTCCGGTCGACGGCGACTACTTGATCAAGATCGAGCTGCGGTCCAACTGGCAGGACTACATCCTCGGCATGGGCAGCGCCCACCTGCTCGACGTCCGGATCGACGGCGAGCTGGTCGAGCGGTTGACGGTCGGCGGCGAGGCCCCCGGCCGGCCCGCGCCGGTCACGTTCACCATCGCCGAGCGCGGCGACCCGGAATGGGAGGCGTACCTGCAGTCGGCGGACGAACGTCTCGAGGTGCGGGTGCCGGTGCAGGCCGGTCCGCGCACGGTGAGCGTATCGTTCGTGCGCAACGTCCGCGAGCCGGAGGGCATCCTGAAGCCGCGGCAGGCGGGCGAGGTCCTCTCGAACGACGAGGTCTACCACGGCAACGCCGCGGTCAGTGCGGTCGCCATCGGCGGTCCGTACCGCGTGACCGGGCCGGGCGACACGCCGAGCCGCAACGCCATCTTCACCTGCCGGCCCGAGACCGCGGCGTTCGAGGACGAGCGGTCGTGCGCCACCGAGATCGTCTCGCGGCTGGCGCGGCGCGCCTACCGCCGCCCGGTGACGGCGGTAGACGTCGACACGCTGCTCGGCTTCTTCGAGAGCGGACGCGAGGACGGCGGCAGCTTCGACGCCGGCATCCAGCTCGCGTTGGAGCGGATGTTGGTGGATCCGGATTTCCTCCTGCGCATCGAGCGTGATCCGAGCGGCGCGGCGCCCGGCGCGCCCTACCGCCTGAGCGACGTGGAGGTCGCCTCGCGGCTGTCGTTCTTCCTGTGGGGCAGCATCCCGGACGACGCCTTGCTCGATGCGGCGGAGCAGGGCACGTTGACCGATCCTGCGGTGCTGGAAGCGCAGGTCCGCCGCATGCTCGCCGATCCGCGCGCGCGGTCGCTCGTCGACGACTTCGCCATGCAGTGGCTGCACCTGCGCAATCTGGAGGACGTCACCGGCGACCCGGTGCCGTTTCCCGACTTCGACGACAACCTGGTCGAGGCGTTCCGGCAGGAGACGACGCTGTTTCTCGCCAGCACCCTGCGCGGGGACCGCAGCGTGCTCGACCTGCTCGACGCCGATTACACGTTCGTCAACGAGCGGCTCGCGCGGCACTACGGCATTCCGGGCATCTACGGGTCGCGCTTCCGGCGCGTCGGGCTGCCGGACCGCGAGCAGCGCGGCGGCCTGCTCGGCCACGGCGGCCTGCTGGCGCTGACCTCGTATCCGACCCGCACGTCGCCGGTGCTGCGCGGCAAGTGGTTGCTCGACACCATTCTCGGTGCGCCGCCGCCGTCGCCGCCGGCCGACGTGCCGGCGCTGCCGGAGCGGGGCGACGGGGGCCGCACCGCCACCGTGCGCGAGCGGCTGGAGCGCCACCGGCAGGCCCCGGCGTGCGCTACCTGTCACGCCTCCATCGATCCACCCGGCTTCGCGCTGGAGCAGTTCGACGGGTTGGGGGCTTGGCGCACGACGGACGAGTTCGGCAATCCCATCGACGCCACTGCGACCATGCCGAACGGCCGGACGGTGGCGGGGATGGCGGGCCTGCGCGGGCTGCTGCTGGAGCGGCCCGAGCGGTTCGCCGGCACGGTGACCGAGAAGCTCCTCTCCTACGCCCTCGGGCGCGGTCTGGAGCACGTCGACAGGCCGACCGTCCGCGCCGTCGTGCGGGACGCGGCGGCCGACGACTACCGCTGGTCGGCGCTCATCGCCGGCATCGTCAAGAGCCCGGCGTTCCTGATGCGGAACGCGGCGCCTGCGGACGGCGCAAACTAAGGACATCAAGGAAGCCATCATGACCATCAGCAGGAAATCACTGCCGCGCCGGACCGTTCTGCGGGGCCTCGGCGTGACGCTGGGCCTCCCGTTCCTCGATGCGATGTCTCCCGCGTTCACCGCGCTGGCGAAGACCGCGGCGAAGCCCATACACCGCTTCCAGGCCATCTACGTGCCCAACGGCATGGCGATGCAGTACTGGACGCCGGAGAAGGAGGGCCGCGACTTCGAGCTGACGCCGATCCTGGCCCCGTTCGAGCCGTTTCGCGACCAGCTTCTCGTCGTCTCCGGGCTCCGCGCCTCGTGGGCCTACGTGCACGCCGGCGCCTCGGCGTCGTTCCTCACCGGGACACCGCGCGGCGGGGTCAACGAGACCGACGTGCTCGCCAGCACCTCGATGGACCAGATCCTCGCGCGCGAGCTGGGCAAGACCACGCAGCTCGGATCGCTCGAGGTGTCGATGGACAAGTTCGCCAACGCCGGCCAGTGCACCGCCGGCCTGAGCTGCGCCTACACCCAGACCATCTCGTGGCGCACGCCGACCCAGCCGTTGCCGATGGAGAACAACCCGCGCGCGGTATTCGAGCGGCTGTTCGGCGACAGCGGCTCGGCCGACCCGGCGGTGCGGCGGGCGCGGCGGCGGCAGAAGCAGAGCATCCTCGACTCGGTGACCGACAAGCTGACCGACCTGAAGGTGGCGGTCGGCCCGCGCGACCGAGCGAAGCTCGACGAGTACACCGAGGCGGTCCGCGACGTCGAGCGCCGAATCCGGCTCGCCGAGCAGCAGCGCGACGTCGAGCCGTCGTTCACCGAGCAGCCGTCGGCGCCGCCGCGCGTCTTCGAGGAGCACCTGGGTCTGATGTTTGACCTGCAGTTCCTGGCGCTGCAGGCCGACCTGACGCGCGTGGTCACGTTCATGATGGGACGCGAGCAGAGCACCCGCTCGTATCCGCAGATCGGGGTGCCGGACGCGCACCATCCGCTTTCGCACCACGAGGACGATCCGGAGCGGATCGCCGTCATGTCGAAGATCAACGCGTACCACGCCAAGCTCACCGCGGACTACCTGGCGCGCCTGCGCGCGGCCGAGGACGCCGACGGGTCGCTGCTCGACAACATGACCATCCTATACGGCGCGGGCATCTCCAACAGCACCCGGCACCTGGGCGTCAACCTGCCGCTCGTTCTCCTCGGCGGCGGCGCCGGCAAGCTGAAGGGCGGCCGGCATCTCCGGTATCCGGGCGACACGTCCAACGCCGACCTGCTGATGACGCTGATGGACAAGCTCGACCTGCCGCTCGACCGGCTGGGCGACAGCACGACGAGGCTGCCGATCGACACGCTGTCGGAGGTGTGACGCAAGACAGAGGTGTGACATGAACAGACTGCTTCTGAGTCTGGGCGTGCTGGCGTGGCTGGGCCTGCCGTCGGCGGCGCCCGCCGCACAGACGTCGTACCGTGTTTTCGTGGCGCCGCTCGCCACCAACCAGATCAGCGACGGTCCGACCCGACACGAGTACGTCACGCTTTTCGATCAGCGCGACGAGTGCGCGGGGATCGTGCCGACCGCGCGAGAGGATCGCGCCGACTTCACGGTCTGGTTCGAGTATGAAGACGTCACGCACTCCATGCTGCTGTGGGATGCCGACGGCGACCTCGTGGGTGAGCGAGGTGGGGTTTTCCAGGGGCGCAACATCGTTGCGGACGTTTGCGACGCCATCCGGGAGCATGTAGCCGGGTAGATTCAGGCCGGCCACGTCCAGGGCGCCCGTCCGCGTCGACGTACCACGCCATCCGCTGCGGCGGTCCCATCTGGACGGCGTGGTTCAGGTGCCGGGGCACCACTTCGGCGTAGATCGGGTTGGCGATTGTTCGCCAGATCGTCGATGTGGGTGTCGCGGCGCAGGATCAGCCGCTCCTGCGCGTTCGAGACGTGCGGGCGGCCTCGAGACCGGTTTCTCGACCGGTTGCGCCGCAGGCGGCGCGCAGCGCGCAAGTGTTCTACACTGGCCTGGACTTCGATGCAGATGACGGGGGGCCGGATGATTGGTCGACGATTTGCGGTCTTGTCGGGGCTGGTCGTTGCGAGTCTGACGGGCGCATCGGCGGCGGAGCGGCCGCTGGCCGACGCGGCGCAGCGCGCCGACTGGGGCGTGGTGCGCGCGCTGGTCGACGAGGGTGTTGACGTCACCGCCCACCAGGGCGACGGCGCGACGGCGCTGCACTGGGCCGCCTATTGGGACGAGGTCGATCTGGCGGATCTGCTGATCCGCGCCGGCGCCGACGTGGACGCGGCGAACGATCTCGGCGTGACGCCGCTGTGGGCGGCGGCCGAGAACCGCAGCGCCGCCGTGGTGCGGCGGTTGCTGGACGCGGGTGCGAATCCCAACGCACCGCTCCTCTCCGGTGAGACCCCCTTGATGACGGCGGCCCGGGTCGGTGCGGCGGACGTGGCCCGTCAACTCCTCGAGGCCGGGGCCGACCCGGCGGCGACCGGCGGTCGCAACCAGACGGCGCTGATGTGGGCGGTGGCCCAGCGGCACCCGGACGTCGTCGCGGCGCTGCTCGACCACGGCGCGGCGGTCGATGCCCGGTCGGACGTCTGGACCGAGGTCGTCAAGACGACGCCCGAGCCGTGGAACCCGGAGTACGTCACTCAGATCCCGCAGGGCGGCTACACGCCGCTGCTGTTCGCCGCACGGGTGGGTGATCTCGCCTCGGCGAAGCTGCTCGTGGCGGCCGGCGCCGACGTGAACGACCAGCCGCCCTACGGCACGAGCGCGGCGGTCGTGGCAGCCCACAGCGGACACGGCGACGTCGCGGTTCTCCTGCTGGAGCAGGGCGCCGATCCGAACGCCGCCGACGCCGGCTACACGGCGCTCCACGCGGCCATCCTGCACAAGGACGCGAAGCTGTCGCGTGCGCTCCTCGACCACGGCGCGGATCCGCACGCCGGAGTGCGGCGCTCCACCCCGGTCCGGCGCGACGCGGTCGATTTCTACCTGCATCCGTCCTACGTCGGCGCCACGCCGTTCTGGCTGGCGGCGCGCTTCAACGCCCCGGACATCATGCGCCTGCTTCTCGAGCGCGGCGCCGATCCGCTGGTGGTGCACTACCCCAGGTACTGGCCCGGATCGCTGTCGATCCGGGACGAGCGCGTGCAGGTGGAGGAGGGCGCCACGACCGCGCTGATGGCCGCGGCCGGCCTGGGCGGCAGGGATCCGCTGTTCTCGGTGGACCGCCTCTCCCGCATCGCCGAGAGCGCACCGGTCCAGAGCACGCGCCGCGAGCCGGATCCGGCGCTGCGCGAGCGGATGATGCTGGAGGCGGTGACGATCGCCGTCGATCGGGAAATCGACGTCAACGTCGCCAACGCCGAGGGAAACACCGCGCTGCACGGCGCCGCGGGCCGGGGATACGACAGCGTCGTCGAGTACCTCGTCGCGCAGGGGGCGCGTCTCGACGTCAGGAACGCCGACGGGCGGACCCCGCTGGCCCTCGCCCAGCGCGGCCGGGTCCGCGGCCGCAACGCGGCGCCGCACCACAGCACCGTCGAGTTGCTCCGCCGCCTGGGCGCCGGCGAGTAGCAAGTGTTCGGCGCTTCCTCTATCGCGCCAGCCACGCCGAGACATCGGCGACTCCGGTCTGTCGTTTCGTCCGGGCGGACGATGGGCCTGCCCGCCGGTCTAGACTGACCCCAGCGAAGGCGATCCAGGTGCGCAGCCCGTGCATCCGAAGGAGAAGATCATGAGTGCAGCCATCGAACAGCTCGTCAGGCGCTACGAAGGCGGCGGAATGTCCCGTCGGGAGCTCGTGCTCGCCCTTTCCGCGCTGATGATGGCGCGCCCGGCGGGCGGCGCGGCGGCGCAGCAGGGCGCGGCTCCCGCGCCGATCCGCGTGCGCACCATGAATCACGTCACCCTCAGCGTCTCGGACGTGCAGCGGTCGGTGGAGTTCTACCAGCGGGTGCTCGGACTGCCGCTCGTCACCACGCAGGGAACCGAGCGCGACTGGGACGCGCCCGCGGTGCCGGTACTGGGCATCGGCGACGGCCCGCAGTTCATCGCGTTCTCGCAGGGGGACCGGCCGCACATCAACCACTACTGCCTCGGGATGGAGGGCTTCGACGCCGCCGAGATCGTCGCCCGGCTGGCCGAGCACGGCATCGAGGCGCGGGTGCGCATGCGCGCCGATTCCGATCCGCCGGCCGAAGAGCTGATATTTCCCGACCCGGACGGCATCCCCGTGCAGATCCAGGACGTGAGCTACTGCGGCGGTTCCGGCAAGCTCGGCGACCTGTGCGATCCGGACGACCGCCCGCGCGTGCGGTGAGGCGCCGATGGCCGAACCGCTGAAGGAGACGGACTTGAAGGAGCTGCTGCTCGCGGCCGATGCCCGGACCGATGCGCTGACGCCGCCCCGGCAGGTTCATCGTCGTAGGGTCCCGCCGGACCTCGAGTAACGACGGTCGCTGATGGGCGGAGGTTCCATGCGCGCCATGCACGACGTCCCACGACGTACCTTGGTTATCGGGTGCCTTGCCCTGATGTTCGCCGCCCCCGCCGCCGCCCAGCCGGCGGAACAGGAGCTGCACCCGGACATCCAGCTGTTCCTGGACGCCGGCGTGCCGGGCGGGCCGCGTTCCCGGGACGCGTTCGAGCAGCTCGGTGCGCAGTGGCGTGACGCCTACGCCGGCATCGTCTGGGACCTGGCGTGGCTGCTGCGCCCGCCCGGGCAGGGGTTCGTCCACTTCTTCACGCTCATCGGCTTCCTGCAGGAGCAGACCGGGCAGCGCTTCGGAGGCGATCTGGCGGGCTGGCAGCAGTGGATCTGGTCTCTGCCCTACGACCCGCATCCCGACCACGGCTACTTCAAGGGACAGTGGTACAGCCGGATCGACCCGCGCTTCGCGGAGTTCTTCCCGCGGGGGGTGGCGTCGCGCATCCGGCTCGACGAGATCGAGTGGGGCGGGGTGGGGGTGAACGGCATACCGCCGCTGGAGTACCCCGCGCGGCTCGACGCCGCCGACGCGGGCTACCTGGCGGACGAGCACATCGTCTTCGGCATCGCGGTCGGCGGCGAGGCGCGCGCCTACCCGAAGCGCATCCTGGCCTGGCACGAAATGGCCCTCGACCGGCTGGGCGGCGAGGAGCTGACCATCGTCTACTGCACGTTGTGCGGGACCGTGATCCCGTTCGGTAGCGTGGCGGACGGCCGGCACCTGACGTTCGGGACGAGCGGGCTCCTCTATCGGTCGAACAAGCTGATGTTCGATCGCGAGACGAAGAGCCTCTGGAACACGTTCGAGGGGGTCCCGGTGGTCGGCGAGCTGGTCGGGAGCGGCCTGCGACTGAGCCCGCGCGCGGTGGTGACGACCACCTGGGGCGAGTGGCGGCGCCGGCATCCGGAGACCACCGTGCTGTCGCTCGATACCGGCCACCGGCGCAACTATGCCGAGGGCGCCGCCTATCGGACCTACTTCGGCAGCGACGACCTGATGTTCGCGGTCTCGCGCCGCGACGCGCGCCTTCGGAACAAGGAGGAGGTGCTGGTCCTGCGTCTGCCGGATCCGGAACGCCCCGGCGAGCTGCTGCCGCTGGCCGTCACCGCGCGCTTCCTGTTGCGCAACCGTGTCTTCCACCACGAGTTCGCCGGCCGCAACTTGGTGATCGTCACCAGCGAGCAGGGGGCCAACCGGGTGTACGACGCGGGAGCCGTGCGCTTCGAGCGCCTCGACGACGGGCGTGCGGTAGACGCGGCCGGACGAGCCTGGCAGGTGTCCGAGGACGCGCTCGCGCGGGAGGACGACGCGGGCGTGCGTCTGGTCCGCGTCCCGGCCCAGCGCGCCTTCTGGTTCGGCTGGTACGCACAGTTTCCCGACACCGCGCTGGTCGACTGAAATCGATCAGCCGCCGGACGCCCAGCCGTAGTTGATCCGCACGTAGAAGAACGCGCCGTTGGCGCCGAACGGCGTCTGCACGCTGAAGCGGTTGCCCTTGGCGCGGGCAATCGGATTCTCTTCCGGGTCGTTGCCGAACGCGTTCTGGCCGCCGATGGTGAGGGTGGTCGACTCGCTGATCGCGTACGCGGCCTCGAGGTCGACCACCGCGTCGCCGTGGTAGACGTAGAGGTCCCGCGAGTCGAACCATTCGTCGTAGAGGTTGAACGCCCCCGCGTCGACCACCGCGCCGAGCGTGGTGCTGATCGACCGTTCCGGCTGCAGCGGCTCACCGCCGCGCAGCCCGGCAACTCGTGAGGTGGACGGGATGGTGCCGTTGTTGACCAGGTCCATCAGCTCGTGGTCGTACTCGGTCGAGACGTTGAAGGCGTTCTGCTGGCCCGGGGTCGGCGCCCGGAAGCCGCTGCTCGCGCTGGCTCGCAGCGCGGCGCCGGCGGCGAGGCGCAGGCGTCCGGAGAGCCTGCCGTTCGTGGTCGTGCCGAAGTCCTCGAAGTCCTCCAGGCGCAGCGCACCGCCCAACGACCACCCGTCGTCGCGGCCCCGCACCTCGATGTCGCCGTAGAGGGCCGTGTTGGCCCGGCTCCAGGCCCCCGCCGCGATCGGACTGAAACCGGGGAAGCCGTTCGAGCCGGCGCTGAAGCCCTGCGGCGCGTACGGGCCGATCTGCCACGACGGCTCGTCGCCCAGGCCGATCGTGAAGCGCTCGTCCCGCCACTCGGCGCCCCCGGCGAGGTGCACGCGATCGTTGACGGGAAAGCCGAGATCGACGTTGAGTCCGATCTCGTCCTGCCGGTAGAGGCCGGGATCGAACATCGTCGGCGTCGCCGGCCCGAGCGAGGCGTTGACCGTGTCGTAGATGAAGAAATCCGCTTCGCTGGAGCCGGCGCTCGCGCTTGCGTCCCACAGGATGTGCCCGGCGAGTTGGCCGCGCAGGCCGACGACCAGCGACGCGTCGAGGACGTCGCCGCCGAATTGCGGCGTGAAGCCGCCGGGGAAGCGCTCCTGGAACGAGAAGCAGTGCGGATCCGCGAACACCTGTGCGAGGGCGGTCTGGTCGGGCCTTCCTGCCGAGACCGGCACCGCCGGGGCAGCCGGCGGATCCGTCGAGGGTGCCGTCTCGTGCATCGAGCGCGTCGCCGATCAGCAGGCTCTGCCCCCGGTCGGCGCTGAACACCGCCGCCCGCGTGTTCGGATTGCGGAAGAAGAAACCGCTCTCCACCCGCCGGCTGGCGTAGTTGGCATGACCGTAGGCCTGCACGCCGCCGGCGAACAGGTGGCCGAAGTTGCCCCAGAGCTTGACGTTGTCGTCGATGGTGGGCGATCCCCAGATCTGGGCGGGGTCGGCCACGGCGTCGTTGCCCGCCGCGATCAGCAGCGCCGCGTCGTCCCGCTGCACGCTGCGGCTGGTCGGGGCGGTGTTGCCGTATTCCATGCTGAGGTTGGCGAAGCCGGTCTGCCCCAGCGGCAGCCCGACGTTGCCCGCCACGGTGTAGGCGCCGCCGTCGCCCGCGCCGTAGCCCCCGGTGTGCAGCTCGAGGCTGCCGCCGCTTCGATCGTCCTTGAGCTGGAAATTCAGCACCCCGGCGATGGCGTCCGAGCCGTACTGCGCCGCCGCGCCGTCCCGCAGTACCTCGATCTGCCGCAACGCGATGGACGGGATCGCGGAGATGTCCGGGCCCTGCGCCCCGTCGGATAAGCCGTTGCCGATCCAGGTGATGACCGCGCCCCGGTACCGGCGCTTGCCGTTGACCAGCACCAGCGTGTGGTTCGGCGCGAGGCCGCGCAGGTTGGCGGGGCGAATGATCCGGGCCGCGTCGCCCACCGGCTGCGGGTTGACGTTGAAGGAGGGGACCAGCGTCCGCAACTGATCCCCGACGTCCGTGCTGCCCTGGCTGACGACGTCCTCGTAGGGGATGGTGTCTATCGGGACCTGCGACTCGGTCACCGAGCGCGGCTGCGCCCGGCTGCCGACCACGACCACCCGCTACGGTGCGAGGCCGAGTCTCGCGATCATCCTGGTCGTTGCAGGCCGGTTCACGCTGCGTACTGCTCCGATCGCCTTCGGCCGGCGCGCGCTAGCCGCCCCAGCCGTAGTTGAGCCGGGCGTAGTAGTACCCGCCGCTCAGGCCCCACGGCGTGAACTGGCTGTAGGGGAGGCCGAAGATCTCGGCGAACAGGTCCATCCGATCCGAGAAGGTGTCGGCGATGTTCTGGCCGCCGACCGACAGCGTCACGCCCTCGCCGAGCGGGATGCTGAGGTCGAGGTCGACGATGGAGCGGCCGTTCAGAAGCGGCGAGTCCGGACCGCGCACGAAGCGCGCGTCGAAGTGGTCGACCCACGAGCCGTAGTAGCTGAGGCGGCCGAGCAGGCGGACCCGCGCGAGCTGCTGGTTGAGCGCGATGCTCCAGCGCGTCTTCGGCACGCCGCGCTCGAGGCCGAGCACCTCGCCGGGGCCGAGCAGGTCGGTCTCCTTCGTCACCGCGGTGTCGGTGTAGTTGAACGTGAAGTTCAGCACGGTGTCGCCCCCGAGATCCGGCGGCGTGTAAGTGGACACGATGTCCACGCCCTGGGTGCGGGTCTCGAAGTCGTTGATGAAGAACCGGAAGAAGGCCAGCGTGCCGGCCGAGGCAATGCCCTCCGACAGCAGCAGGGCGCGCTCGTCCTCGGTGAGCGTGAAGGTCTGCGACAGGGCGAGCCGGTCGGCGACGTCGACGCGGAAGTAGTCCGCGGTCAGCGTGAACGGCCCGTTGTCGGCTACCACGCCGGCCGTCGTGTTGACCGACGTCTCCGGCTCGAGCGGCACCCCGCCCCGCAGAGTGGCGGCCAGGAAGGTGGACGGCACGTTGGCGCTGTCGACGAGCTGCAGGGTCTCGGGGTCGATGGTCGTTTGCACGTTCAGCGTGTGCTGCTGGCCCGGCGTCGGTGCCCGGAACCCGGTGCTGACCCCGCCGCGCAGGGCGACATGGGGGGTCAGTGCGTAGCGGGCCGAGATCTTGCCGTTGGTGGTGGCGCCGAACAGGTCGAAGTGTTCCAGGCGCAGCGCGCCGCCGAAGGACCACCGGTCGTCTGGTTCCCGCAGCTCGAGGTCGCCGTAGACCGCGACGTTGCTGCGGTTCCAGGCCCCGGCGGTGTAGTCGGGGAAGCCGGGGAAGCCGTTGGAGCCGGAAACGAAGCCCTGCGCCGCATACGGACCCACCTCCCACGACGGCCGCCCGCCCGCCCCGATCGTGAACTTCTCGTCGCGCCACTCGGTGCCGGCCGCGAAGTTCACCATGTCGGAAGCGGCGTAGGAAACGTCGAAGTTGAGGTTGACCTCCTCCTGCTGGTAGAGGCCGGGGTCGAAGTCGCGCGGCGTGTCGAGGCCGAGTGAGGCGTTGACCGTGTTCTGGAAGAAGAAGTCCGATTCGTGCGAGCCGTAGCTGGCGCTGGCGTCCCAGGTCAGGCCGCTGTCGGCGATTCGCCGCAGCCCCGCCACCGCCGACAGGTCGGTGACCACGCCCCCGAACCGCGGGGTGAAGCCGCCCGGCGCGATCTCCCGAAACGAGAAGCAGTTGGGGTTGGCCGCCACCTGCGCGAGGGCCGCCTGGTCCGGCACGTTGTCGGTGACGCGCACGACGGGACAGTTGGCAGAGCCCATGCCCTGCGCGGCGAGCCGGTCGCCGATGAGCAGGGTCTCGCCGCCGTCGAGGCTGTAGATGTTGGCGCGATTGTTGGGGTTCCGGAAGTAGAACCCCTCGGTCACCCGCTTGCTGGCGTAGTTGGTGTGGCCGTAGAACTGCAGGCCGCTGCCCAGCAGGCTGCCGAAGTTGCCGAACAGCTTCAGGTCGTCCTCGATGGTCGGGTTGCCCCAGATCTGCGCCGGGTCGGCGACGTCGGTGTTGCCGGCGGCGATGAGCGCCGCCGCGTCGGCGCGCTGCACGCTGCGGTTGGTCGGATCGGCGTTGCCGTACTCCAGGCTGAGGTTGGCGAAGCCGTTGGCGCCGACCGGCAGCCCGACGTTGCCGGCCACGCTGTAGGCGTCGCCGTCGCCGGCCCGGTAGGTGCCGGTGTTCAGCTCGAAGCTGCCCCCCGTCGGGTTGTCCTTGAGCAGGAAGTTGAGCACCCCGGCGATGGCGTCCGAGCCGTACTGCGCCGAGGCGCCGTCGCGCAGCACCTCCACCTGCCGCAGGGCGATGGTCGGGATGGTCGAGATGTCCGGTCCCTGCGAGCCGTCGGTCACGCCGGCGAACCAGGCGATGACCGACGAGCGGTGGCGCCGCTTGCCGTTGACCAGCACCAGCGTGTGGTCGTGCGCGAGGTTGCGGATGCTGGCCGGCCGCACGAGGGTGGCCGCGTCGCTGATCGGATGCGTGGCGACGTTGAACGAGGGAACCAGGGTCCGCAACTGGTAGTCGAGCGTCGTGAGGCCCTGGCTGGCGACGTCCTGGAAGGGAATGGCGTCGATCGGCACCTGCGATTCGGTCACCGATCGCGGCTGCGCGCGGCTGCCGACCACGACCACGCGCTCCTCCAGCTCCACCGCCAGCTCGACGTCGAGAGTGACCGTGGCTCCGGCGCCGACCTCGACGGCGTCGCGCACGGTCTCTTGAAAGCCGGGCAGCGTGAACGTCACCGCGTAGGCGCCGGGCGGCAAGGGAATCGTGAACCGGCCGGCGCCGTCAGTGACGGCGGTTCCCGCCGGATTGCCGGCCGCGTCGCGCGCTTCCACGGTCACGCCGGGAAGAACGAAGCCCGTCGTGTCGGTGACCGTGCCGTGGACGGCGGCGTCCTGGGAGGAAGCCGCAATGGGCACCGAGAACACGCCCAGGATCAGACAGATCCACTCAATCCTGCGGTTCCGTCGGTGCATCAAGGCCCTTTCCCATGCAGCCGAAATTCGTGTCTACACTATCATTACATCGGCGTTTTCGCTAGTGGCTGCACGATTCCGCGACGCGAAGCAGGTCTGACCGTTGCCGAACACCGGGTTCCGGCGGGTGTTCGGCAGTCCCTGCTCGAGCGTCGCGGTGCGGAAGTCGTCGATGACAGAGCTCTGGAACCCGCCGCCGCGAGCCATCGCGACTGCGGACGTGGCCGGGACGACGCCCTGGTTGGCCAACTGCCCGCCGATGAACGCGGTGGTCACGTTGAACGCGTTCTGCTGGCCGGCTGTTCGGCTGACGGCATTCCGCGGTCCGAACTGCCGGAATGCCGTCTCCGATTCAGGGCTGCGGTCGAGGCCCGGACACCACGAACGTCGTCGTGGTGTCCGGGGGCCACCTCAGCCGCCCCACCCGAAGCTGACGCGGGTGTAGTAGTAGCCGCCGTTGAAGCCGAACGGCCCGAACTGGCCGTAGCGGTTGCCCACGCCGGCGACGGCGCCCGGATTCTGGTCCGGGTAGGTATTGAAGATGTTCTGCGCGCCGACCGACAGCGTGAAGTCGCTGAACGGGAATCCGACCTCCAGGTCGACCAGCGGCTTGCCGGAGTACAGCGGATACAGGTACGACATCGCGCCGCCCAACGCCGAGCGCGCGTCCTCCCGATCCCAGTAGGAGCCGTAGTAGTGCAGCCGGGCCATCAGGGTCCAGCGGTCGGCGGAGTGGTTCATGCCCATGTTCCAGCGCATCCGCGGCAGCCCCAGGGTCAGCGCCGCGATGCGGTCCTGGTCGATGTGCTCCGCGCCGAACTCGGTCACTTCCGTGTCCGTGAAGTTGAAGACGCCGCTGAAGGTCGTCCGGGCGCCGAGCGCCAGCGGGGTCCATGTGGCGACGAGGTCGAGTCCCTGGGTGCGGGTCGAGAAGTCGTTCACGAAGAAGCGGAACGCGGCCAGGTTGCCGGCTTCGGCAATCCCGCCGGCGAGCAGCGTCGCGACCTCTTCCGGCGACAGGCTGTAGTTCCGCGTGATGGTGAGCCGGTCGGACACGTTGATCCGGAAGTAGTCGGCGGTGAACGTGAACGGACCGGTGTCGACGACCGTCCCGAGCGAGTAGTTGATCGACTGTTCCGGCTGCAGGGGCACGCCGCCCCGCAACGCCGCGACCGGCGAGGTGGACGGAATGGTGCCGTTGTTGATCAGGTCGCCCAGTTCGTAGTCGAACTCGGTCGTCACGTTCAGGACGTTCTGCTGGCCGGGGGTCGGGGCGCGGAACCCGCTGCTGACCGCGGCGCGCGCCGCGAAGATGTCGGTGAAGCCGTAGCGACCCGACAGCTTGCTGTTCATCGTGGTGCCGAAGCTGTCGTAGAAGTCCTCGATGCGGACGGCGGCGCCGAGGTTCCACTCGTTGTCGACGCCGTGAATCTCGATGTCGCCGTACCCCGCAACGTTGGCCCGGTCCCACGTGCCGGCGTTCTCGGGCCGCGTGCCGTTGTAGCCGTTGGAGGCGGAGCTGAAGCCCTGGGCGCCGAACGGGCCGATCGCCCACGACGCCGGGTCGCCTTCGCCCAGGTGGTACTGCTCGTTCCGCCACTCGAGGCCCCCGGCGACGTTGATCATGTCGCTCGCCGCGTACGACATGTCCGCGTTGAGGCTGGTCTCGGTCTGCTGCAGCAGGTTCGGCTCGAACCGGGTCGGGCTCTCCGGGCCGAGAGACGCGTTGACCGTGTCGAAGATGAAGGTCTGCACGTGGTTGCGGCCCGTGCTGCCGCTGATGTCCCAGTTGACCCCGGCCAGCGTGGTCCCGCGCACGCCGGAGACCAGCGAGTAGTCGTAGACGTCGCCGCCGAACTGCGGCGTGAAGCCGCCCGGCAGACCGTTCTGCGCGCCCAGGAACGGTTGGTGGAACGTGAAGCAGTTGGGATCGTCGCGGACCGCCGCGAAGGCGACCGGATCCGGCGTGCCGTTGGTGACGTTCACGGTCGGGCAGTTGGCCGAGCCCATGCCCTGCGCCGCCAGCACGTCGCCGACCAGCAGCGTCTCGCCGCCGTCCTCCGAGTACACGTTCCCGCGGTTGTTGGGGTTGCGGAAATAGAACCCGCCGGTCACCACCTTGCTGGCGTAGCTCGTGTGGCCGTAGAACTCCGCCTGCTCGCCCCCGCTGCCGAAATTGGCGAACAACTTCAGGTCGTCCTCGACCAGCGGCACGCCCCAGACGCGCGACGTGTCGCGCACGTTGGTGTTGCCGCCGTTGATCACCGCCATCGTACCGCCGTCCTGCACCGCGCGGTTGGTCGGCTGGACGCCGCCGTACTCCAGGCTGAGGTTCAGGAACCCTTCGGGGCCGAGCGGCAGACCTGCGTTGCCGGCGAACGTGTAGCTCGGCGCGCGGCCCCCGATGCCGTTGCACGAGCGGCCGACGGGGCCGCACGTCGCCGGGGTGCCGTCGTTCTGGTCGAAGTACTGGCCGCTGCGGAACTCCATGCTGCCCCCGGAGCGCGCGTTCTTCAACTCGAAATTGATGACGCCGGCGATGGCGTCGGAGCCATACTGCGCAGCCGCCCCGTCGCGCAACACCTCGACCTGCCGCAGGGCGATGGAGGGAATGGACGACAGGTCCGGTCCCTGCGCCCCGTCGGCGACGCCGTTGCCCAGCCAGGCGATGACCGCGGCGCGGTGGCGGCGCTTGCCGTTGACCAGGATCAGCGTGTGATCCGGCGCCATGTTGCGCAGGTTGGCCGGCCGCACGATGGTGGCGGCGTCGCTGATCGGCTGCGTGTTGACGTTGAACGACGGGACGACCGTCCGCAACTGGTTGGTGAGGTCCATGTCGCCCTGGCTGGTGAAGTCCTGGGCGGTGATGACGTCGATGGGCACCGGGGAGGCGGCGATCGACCGCGGTTCCGCGCGCGTGCCTACGACCGCCACCGTTTCCTGCAGCAGAATGTCCATCACGACGTCGACGCTGGCGGTGACGCCGGCGCCCACTTCCACGACCTGGGCGGGCGCGTCGAAGCCGGGGAGGGTGAAGATCACCTCATAGGTCCCCGGCGCCAGCCCGCTGAACGTGAACTGGCCGGCGCCGTCGGTGAAGGTGATCTCGCCGACCCCCGCCGCGTCCCGCGCTTCCACGGTGACCCCGGGCAGGACGAAACCCGTCGCGTCCGTGACCGTGCCGCTGATCGTTCCCGAGTCCTGGGCGCCCGCAAGGCCGGGCGCGAGAAGGGTGGCGGCGAGAGCCAGCCCGATCATGGGTCTCTTCATGCCAAGTTTCATTTTGCTTCCTACCTCCTGAGTGGCCCCGGTGGGAATACGGCCGGATTGATTCCACCCCTCGGCAACTCCCAGTGACAGGTGGACGACGTGCGAGAACGGTTCCCCGCCCCACGGGGCAGGCCAAGCGCTTCACCCAGCAAGCGAGTATAACGTGCCAGCACGATTTCGCCAAGGGGATTTTGCGCCACAAGGCATTGTACCCCAATAAAGTGGGCACGGAAAACCATGGCTACAACATGTAGTGCTCGATGGAGCCCGTAATCTCTTCCCACGGCACCATCCCCGGCCAACCCGCTGGCCGGACGCCAGCGGGTTCGGCCGCATCGGCAGCAGCCACATGGGCCGACCCGCTGCGCCGACGCCTGGACGGCCGCATGGCTTGAAGCCGGGTGCCGACTACCTGTCCGGCAGCGCGAACACCACCAGTCGCTCGTTCCCGCGCGGCTCGCCGGTAGCCGGCGCCGAGACGTTGGCCGCGACGTACTGCCGGCCGTCGTTTCCCGCGTAGGTGATCGGCACCGCCTCGACGTTGTAGTCGAACGCGGCGGACCACAGCTCCTCGCCGGTGCGCGAGTCGAACGCTCGGAAACGGCGGTCGACGGTGGCGCCGATGAACACGAGGCCGCCGGCGGTGACGATGGGGCCGCCGACGTTGCGGCTGCCGACGCGCCGCCTGCCTTCGGGCAGGAGCTCGTCGATGCCCAGCGGCACCTCCCACGCGATCTCGCCGGTGGCGGCCTCGACCGCGACCAGGCGGGCCCAGGGCGGCTTGAAGCAGGGGAGCGCGCCGAGCCGCTCGCCGTCGGCGTCGAAGATCGGGGCCTCGAACGGCGGACCGGCTTCGCGGACGAAGGCCACCTGGTCGTCGGTGTCCGAGGGGTACAGCTCGTTCTCCGTCATCCAGCCGCTGATCGGCTGGTCCTTCGAGTTGACGAAGATGTAGCCGAGCTCGGGATCGTAGGCGGTGCCGTTCCAGTTCACGCCGCCGCCGGTGCCCGGGAACACGAGCGACGGCGGGGTGCCCTCCTGCCGGTAGCGGATGGGCGTATAGGGCCCGTCGTTGTAGTAGCCGATCGTGTCCCACAACTCGCGGCAGGCGGCCGCGTGCTCGGGCGTGGTGTCGTCGGCGGTGACGACGTCGTCGGGACCGATGCTCACCCGCGACACCGCGGGCGGCGCGAGCGGAAACGGCTGGGTCGGCGAGTACTGCTCGCCGGGCACGTCGCCGGCGGGCACCGGCCGCTCCTCCACCCCGTGGACGGGCTCGCCGGTCACGCGGTTGAGGATGAACATCCAGCCCGACTTGCCGACCTGCGCGAGGGCGGGGATGACCTCGCCGTCGCGCTCGATGTCCATCAGGCCGGGCGACGGCGGCAGGTTGTAGTCCCACAGCTCACGGTGGATGTTCTGGAAGTACCACGCGAGCTCGCCGCTGCGGATGTCGATGGCGATGGTCGAGTTCGCGAAGAGGTTGTCGCCGGGGCGGTCGCCGCCGTAGAAGTTCGACCCCGGGCTGCTCACCGGCATGTAGACGAGGCCCCGCTCCTCGTCGACGGTGAGCGTGAACGCCCACACGTTGTTCCCGATGCGGTCGCGCCAGCTCTGGTTGCCCCAGGTCTCGCTGCCGAAGTCGCTCTCGGTGGGCAGGGTCGGGAATTCCCAGCGCAGGGCGCCGGTCGTCGCGTCGAGGGCCCGCGGCCAGGCCCGGGTCGGCTCCCCCCCGCCCCTGGGCTGGTTCAGATGGGGCGCGATGTGCCGCTGGCCGGGGCCGAAGGCGCTCGAGCCCAGGATCAGGGTGTCGTCGTAGACCACCGGCACCCCGGTGTAGGGGATGCGCACCGCGGCCTCGCCTCCGTCGCCGAACGCGGGATCGCGCTCGCCCGTCGCCGCGTTCAGGGCGATGACCTTCGACAGGCTGGTGAAGTAGATGCGGGCCTCGTGGGCGTCGGTGGCCGGCCCGTAGGCGACGCCGCGGAACGATGCGAGCCCTTCGCGCAGCTCGTGCCGCCAGATCTCCTCCCCGGTCTCCGGCCGCAGGGCCACCACCCGATTGCCCGACGCGAGGTACATCACGCCGTCGACCACGATCGGCGTCACCTGCTGGAAGAGCTCGGCCGGGCTCGGTCCCTCGATGAACCCGTCCTCGGGATGGAACCGGTACGACCAGACCTCCTCGAGCGACGCGACGTTCGACGTGTCGATCTCATCGAGGGGCGAATAGCGCGTTCCTGCGAGGTCCCGGTTGTAGGTTGGCCAGTCGGCGGCGGCGCTGCGCTCCTGGGCCGGGGCCGATGTCGACGCCAGCGCCATCGCGACCAGTGTCGCGGCCACCCGGAAGGTGCGGCGCGATCGTCCCGTGGAAGCGCGGATTCCGGTGCTGAATCGCATGGGGCTGATCTCCTCTCCCGGTCAGGGCTGATCGTTCGCGCCGGCGGCCGGTACGTCGCGCAGGCGTTCCTGGACGGTTCCGGGGATGCCGAGCTGCGTGTCGGCGCCGAGCTCCGCGAGCAGCGCGGCGGTCTCCGGCCAGCTCTGGAACTGGAACGACTGCTTCGAGCCTTCCGCCATCCGATAGGCGGTCCGTCCGCGGAAGTCCCGCGCGTCGATGTCGGCCCCCTGCGCCACCAGGTACTCCACGACTTCGTTCAGTCCGCGGAAAGCGGCGCCGTGGAGCGCCGTGAAGTCGGCTTCGTTCACCGCGTCGACGTCGGCGCCGGCCTCGAGCAGCACCCGTACCGCTTCCTCGGCGCTCGGGGATCGGACCCCGCGCGGCTGCCGCGGCGTGTAGGTCGAGCGCCCGAGACCGGCCGCGGCCATGAACGGGGTCGTGCCGTCGTGCGTCGTCAGATGCTGATCCGCGCCGGCGTCCAGCAGGGCGTGCAGGATCGCCGTGTTGCTCGACGTGCGGGTCTCGCCGGCGCCGAACGTCCCGCCCGCGCCGTTCATGTCGAAGGCCGCGACCCACAGCGGCGTGGCGCCGCGCAGGTCGCCGGTGCCGCAGGCGAAGGGTTCGAACGCCCCCTTCCGAGGGTAGCCGATATAGCTCATGAGCATGGCCGACGCCGTGATCCGCGCGTTCGGATCGGCGCCCCGGGCGAGCAGCGCCTCGACGACGGGCAGCCGGCGGTCGGCCGCGAGCCGCGAGCGGCTGCGCCGGGAATAGAGCCGGTTCCCCCCGTGCCGGGCGTACCATTCGCGCAGCCAGGTGCCGACGCCGCCCGCCGCCGCGTGCAGCGCGCGCACGCCGTTCATCTCGCCCTCGGGGTCGGCGCCTTCCTCCAGCAGGAACAGTGCGAACGCGTCCCGACCGCTCACGATCGAGAAGGGCAGGACGTGCGTGCCGTCGGCGCTCGGCGCGTTGACGTCGACGCCGGCGGCGATCAACGCGCGGGCGGTGTCGACATCGCCGTTGCGCGCCGCGAACATCAGCGGCGTGAAGCCCTTGACGGTCGATGCGGCGGGGTTCGCGCCGGCGTCGAGCAGCAGGCGCACGATCTCCGGATGCGGCTCCGACACCGCCCACATCAGCGCCGTGCTCCCGGTCTCGGTGACGGCCGCGTCGACGTCCGCGCCGCCGGCGATGAGCGCGCGGACGACATCGGGGTTCCCGGTGCGGGCCGCGGTCATCAGGGGTGCGAGTCCGCTCTCCTGTGCCGCGTTCACGTTCGCGCCCGCGTCGAGCAGCGTCTCGACCATGGCGGCGCTCGCGTTCTCGGCCGCGCGTTCGAGCGCCGTCACCCCGTGGTCGTCGGCCCGGTTCACGTCCGCGCCCGCGTCGAGCAGGCGCTCCACCAGCGCCACGTCGTCCCAGTGGGCGGCCCACAGAAGCGCTGTCGCACCGTCCGCCCGCGCCGCGTCGACGTCCGCGCCTCCGGCGAGAAGCGCGTGCACGGCATCCCGATCCTGATTGGCCGCGGCGGTGACGAGCCGGAAGTCCTGTCCCGCCGCCGCGTCGGCGCCGGTTACCGACGACGCGAGCAGGAAGGCGAGGCAGATCCGCATGGCCCGAGTCGTCGTCGTCATGGCTTCCACTATATGCACGCCCGGTTCGTGCGTCTACCGTCGTGTTCTCCGCGCGGGTTGGAGGCGTTGCGGGAACGGACGCCTACACCACGATGCCCAGATCGGCGAGCGCGGCGTCGAAGACGGCGGGCCAACCGCGGTTCGCCAGGGGGCTGGCCGGACTCGGGTGCGGGGCGGCTCCGCACCGCGCGTCGTACTTCTCGGCGACCGGGCGGGCCCGCTCGGCCGCGAACCGCCCGATGCCGACCACGACGTCGGGCCGCAGGTGGGACAGGGCGCCCGCGAGCGCCTCGTCGCATGCCGCGAACAGGTGCTCGCGCGCGTCACGGGGACGGAGCTTGTCGGGCGTCACGTTGCGGCCGCCGTCGTCCAGGAAGCACAACGGGCAGTAGTTCCAGACGAACGCGCGCCGGAAGAACCGCTCCGGGCTGCCGAAGCGTTCCCGCGCCCAACCCCACAGCCGGGCGCCGCTCACCTCGCCGCGGCCGATTCCGAAGCCGAGAACCGGTCGCCGCGGGTGCTCGTCGGCCGGCCGCTCCACCGGCGCCTCGATGCCGAGCCAGTCGCGCACCATCGCGACGTCGCCGAACGGCACCCCGGTCTGCGCCATCCCGAACGGGCCCGGGTTCATGCCGACGAAGAGGATCTCCGGCTGCCCGCGGCCGTAGCGCTCCAGGTAGAGGCGGTGCGGCGCCCAGGCGTAGTCGAGGGGGGCGTATACGTGCATGACCGGCTCGGCGAACCGCAGGCCGCGGGTCCGTTCCCGCAGCCGCTCGGTGACCGGCACGAGGTTCGACATGGCGAGACACTACAGCACGTTGGCGCCGGATGCCGGCGGGGTCTCGATCGCGGTGTCGAGGATCGTGCCCCGAGAAGCACCCGAGCGGATTTGTCGCCGTGGGCCGCGCCGTCGTCGGTAGGTGAGGGCTCCTATACTGGAAGGGAGGCCGAATGACCCTGTACGCACAGCTTCGTCTCTTCTGCCGTCGCGCGTCGGCGCACCCCGGCTTCGCGCTCCTCTCGCTGGCGACGCTGGCGGTCGGGGTCGGCGCCAACGTCGCCATCTTCGCCATCGTCAACGCGGTGCTGCTGCGCCCACTGCCGATCCCGGACTCCGAACGGCTGGTGATTCTCCGCCACGCCGCGCCGGGCCTCGCCCTGCTCGACGAGCTGCCGATGTCGGACGCGCTCCACTTCCTGTACGCGGACGAGACCAGGACCCTGGAGAGCGTGGCGGCGTACCGCGACGAACAGGTGAGCTTTACCGGCCCCGAGAACCCGCAACGCGTGGAGGCATCGAGCGTCACGGCGTCGTTCTTCGAGGTGCTGCGGACGCCGCCGCGTCTCGGCCGCTCGTTCACCCCCGAGGAAGATCGGCCGGGCGCCGCCCCGGTGATCGTGCTGAGCGACGACCTCTGGCGCACGCGGTTCGGCGCCGAGCCGGGGGTGGTGGGGCGGGTCGTCGACCTCGACGGAGAGAGCGTGGAGGTGGTCGGGGTCATGCCGCCGGGATTCTCCTTCTCGCAGCAGGAGATCGACCTGTGGCGGCCGCTCCGCCTGGACCGGGAGAACGTCCAGCTCGGCGCCTTCGGGATCAACGGCGTCGCGCGCATCGCCGACGGTTCCACGCTGGGGCAGGTGCGGGCCGAGCTGGACGCGATGCTGTCGAACCTGGTCGAGATCTTCCCCGACGAGGGCGCCGCGCCGATTCTGGCGAACGCGGGATTCCGGCCGCTGATCGACCGCGCCCGCGAGGTGGTGGTCGGCGACATCGAGGCGACGCTGTGGATCCTGCTCGGCGCCGTCGGGTTCCTGCTGCTCATCGCGTGCGCCAATGTCGCCAACCTGTTCCTCGTGCGGTCCGAGGAGCGGCACGGTGAGGTCGCGATTCGCGCCGCCCTGGGCGAGAGCCGCGGACGGCTGGCCGGATCCGTCCTCTTCGAGAGTCTCGCGTTCGGCGTGGCGGGCGGACTTCTCGCGCTGCCGCTGGCGCAGCTGGCGGTGCGCCTGCTGGTCCGCTTCGGCCCGCGGGAGCTGCCGCGCCTGGACGAGATCTCGATCGACGGGGCCGTGCTGCTGTTCGGACTCGCCGTGTCGGCGGTGGCGGGACTGCTGTTCGGACTCCTGCCGGCCCTGCGGGCAAGCGCGGTGGCGGCGGCCGGCCACATGACGGCCGGCGCGCGCGGCGCGACGGTCGGGCGCGAGCGGCAGATCGCGCGGCGCGGACTCGTCGTGCTGCAGGTTGCGCTGGCGCTGACCCTGCTCGTCGGGTCCGGACTGGCGGTGCGCTCGTTCCAACGGCTGGCGGCGGTCGATCCGGGGTTCGATCCGGTCGACGTGCTGGCGTTCGGCCTGGCGCTTTCGGCGCGCGACTACGAGACGGCGGACGCCCGCCTCAATTTCCACCGACAGGTGGTCGACCGCCTGCGCGGCCTGCCCGGCGCGGTCGATGCCTCGGCGGCGACGACCGTGCCCCTGAGCGGCGAGTTGTCCGGCTCGGGTCACACCATCGAGGGCCGTCCGCTGTCGGATGGCGAGGTGCCGCCCGTGTTCATGATCAAGCGGGTGGCGCCCGGCTACTTCGACGCGCTCCGTATCGGGCTGGTCGAGGGGCGGGTGTTCGACCGGCTGGACGGTGAGCGGGAGGCCCAGGTCGTCATCGTGTCGCGGTCGCTGGCGCGCACGCACTGGCCGGGAGAGAGCGCGTTGGGCAAGGGGATTCGGCTCGGCGGCCCGCCCGACGAGGAAGGCGAGGAATGGTCCCGCGTCGTCGGCGTGGTGGCCGACGTGCACGAGATCAACCTGCACGAAGCGCCGCCGGAGATGGCGTACTACCCGCTGCCGGGGTTGATGCGCGGAGAAGGGGTGCCTGCCGCGATGCGCTACGTGATTCGCGGGCCGAACGCGGCGGCACTGTCGGGTGCGGTCCGGGAGGTGGTGCGCGGGCTCGACCCCACCCTGCCGATCGCCGAGATCGAGACGCTGGAGACGCTGGTCGGGCGGGCGCGCGGCACGCGGGCGTTCGTCATGACCCTGCTCGCGGTTTCCGCGGCGCTCGCGCTGCTCCTCGGCTCGGTCGGACTCTACGGGGTGGTCTCCTACATGGTCGCGCAGCGCCGGCGCGAGATCGCCATCCGCATGGCGGTGGGGGCGCAGGTGGCGGCCGTGCACCGGCTGGTGCTGACCGAAGCGGGCGCGCTCGCGCTGGTCGGGGCGGCCCTCGGCGTGGGCTCGGCGGTCGCGCTGACCCGCCGGCTGCAGGCGTTGCTGTTCGAAACGAGTCCGCTCGACCCCTTCGTCTTCGCCGCCGTCTCGACGCTGCTGGTCGGGGTCTGCCTGCTGGCGAGCTGGCTGCCCGCGCGGCGCGCGGCGCGTCTCGATCCCGTCACGGCGCTACGCGCGGAGTAGAGACAGCAACCGATGCCGCCTCCCCGCGCCCCGCAGCGCCCGCACCGCCACGAGAAGCACGGCGATGTCCGCGGCGACGACTACTACTGGCTGCGCGAGCGCGACAACCCCGCGGTGCGGGAATACCTGGAAGCGGAGAACGCCTACGTCCGGGAAGCGATGGCGGGCACGGCCGGCTTCGAGCAACGGCTGTTCGAGGAGATCAAGGGGCGCATCGAGCAGACGGACATGTCGGCGCCGTACCGCGAGAACGGACATCGGTACTACCGCCGGTACGAGGAGGGCCGAGAGTACGAGATCCACTGCCGCCGGCCGTTTCCGGGCAGCGGCAAGGCGGATGCCCCGGCGGACCGCGAGCAGGTGATCCTGGACGTCAACCGGGTGGCCGCGGGGCACGCGTTCTGCCAGGTGGCGTCCCGCCCGGTCAGTCCCAGTGCGCATCTGCTTGCCTATGCCGTGGATACCGTCGGGCGGAGGCAGTACACGATCCGCGTGCGCGACCTCGCCACGGGAGAGGATCTGCCGGACGTTGTCGCCGACGTCACCTCCAACATCGCCTGGGCGGCCGACAGCAAGGCGTTGTTCTACGCGAGGCACGATCCGACCACGTTGCGCCCGTACCAGATCCTGCGGCATCGGCTCGGCGACGATCCGTCCGACGACAGGCTCGTCCACGAGGAGACCGACGACACGTTCTCGTGCGGGGTCTGGCTGAGCCGGTCCAGGCGCTACGTCCTGATCGGGTCGTTCCAGACCCTGACCACCGAGTTCCGCTATCTCGACGCCACGAACCCCGGCGCGTCGCCGAGGGTCCTGCTCCCCCGGGAACGGGGGCACGAGTACGACATCGACCACTACCGGGGACGTTTCTACATCCGGTCGAACGGCGGCGCCCGCAACTTCCGGCTGCTGGAGGCGGACGACGAGGCGCCGGCGCGGGACGCCTGGCGAGAGCTGATCCCCCACCGGGACGACGTGCTGATCACGGGGTTCGAGCTCTTTCGCGACCACCTGGTGGTGGCCGAGCGGCACGCCGGGCTCACGCGGCTCCGCGTGCGGCGGTGGGACGGGCCCGAGCACCACATCGCGTTCGACGAGGCGGCCTGCGCGGTCTCGATCGGCACGAACCGCGAGCCGGAGACGACCACGCTCCGCTTCCACTACAGCTCGCTGACCACGCCGCCCTCGGTCTACGACTACGACATGGATACCCGCGCGCGCACGCTGCTCAAGCGCGAGAAGGTCCTGGGCGACTTCGACCCCGGGCGCTACGAGACGGAGCGGCTGCTCGCGACCGCGCCGGACGGGGTGCGCGTGCCGATCTCGCTGGTCCGCCGAAAGCGGGAGACCTCCGGCAGCGGCGCCACGGCCGACGCCGGTCCGGCGCCGCTGCTCCTCTACGGCTACGGCGCCTACGGCATCAGCATGGAGCCGACGTTCCGCTCGGCGCGCCTGAGCCTGCTGGATCGCGGGTTCACCTACGCCATCGCCCACGTCCGCGGCGGAGAGGAGCTCGGCCGCCGGTGGTACGACGACGGCAAGCTGCGGAAGAAGAAGAACTCCTTCACCGACTTCATCGCCTGCGCCGAGCACCTCGTCGCGGCCGGGTGCACGGCGCCCGGGCGGCTCTTCGCCATGGGCGGCAGCGCCGGCGGTCTGCTGATGGGCGCCGTCGTGAACATGCGTCCCGACCTGTTCCACGGCGTGGTCGCGCAGGTGCCGTTCGTCGACGTCGTGACCACGATGCTCGACGAGTCCATCCCGCTGACCACCGGCGAGTACGACGAGTGGGGGAATCCGAACCGGGCGGGGGACTACGCGTACATCCGGTCATACTCGCCGTACGACAACATGGAGCCGGTGACCTGGCCGCACCTGCTCGTGATGACCGGCCTGCACGACTCGCAGGTGCAGTACTGGGAGCCGGCGAAGTGGGTGGCCCGGCGCCGCACGCTGCAGCCGGGCGACGGCCGGCGGTTGTTGCTGAAGACCAACATGGATGCCGGACACGGCGGCGCGTCCGGACGCTTCCGGCAGTATCGGGAGACCGCGCTCCAGTACGCGTTCCTGCTGGACCTGGCGGACCGGGCCGACCGCGATTCCGCGTCATCCTGAAGGAGCCGCACCATGAAGCTGGACCGCAGGGCTTTCGTCGGGACGCTGGGCGCCGCCACGGTCGGGGCCGCGGGCGCGAGGGCGGCCGCAGGATCGCCGCGGGCGCCCGGACCCCGGCCTGCGCCGGCCGCCGCCGTTGCACGACAGGCCGATCCGGTGGAGGCCATCGAGGCCTTCGCGTTCGATGCCTACGGGACGCTGTTCGACGTCTTTTCGGTGACCGCGCTCTGCGAGGAGCTTTTTCCGGAGAACGGCGACGCCCTGGCGCAGCGGTGGCGCGCCAAGCAGCTCCAATACAGCCTGCTGCGCAGCCTCATGGGGCGGCACCGCGACTTCTGGCTGGTCACCGAGGACGCGCTCGTATATGCGGCCCGCAGCCTGAACCTCGACCTGACCGACGCCCGGCGCGCGCGGTTGATGGACGCGTACCTGACGCTGGAAGCGTTTCCTGACGTGCGGCCGGGGCTGGAGGCGCTGAGAGACCGCGGAGTGCGTCTGGCGATCCTCTCGAACGGCGAGCCGCGGATGCTGGAGGCGGCGGCCCGCAGCGCCGGCATCGATACCCTGCTCGACACGATCATCAGCGTCGAGGAGGTGAAGATCTTCAAGGTCAGCCCGCGGGTCTACAACCTGGGGCTGGAGCGACTCGGGGTCGGCCGCTCGGCGCTGGGGTTCGTCTCGTCCAACGGCTGGGACATCGCCGGGGCCGCCTCGGCCGGCCTGCCCACCTTCTGGATTCAGCGCAGCGCCGCCGAGCCGCCCGAGGAGCTGGGGTTCGCGGCGGATCGCGTGGTGGCGGCGATAACCGACCTGCCCCCGCTGCTCGAAGGCGCCGGCTGAGTCGCTCTCGGGCGCGCGGCGGGCCGGTGCGAGGTTGTCGGCCCGATCCCGGGCGGCGCGCGATTCCGGCGTATCGCCCGTCGCCGCGAAGGCTTCGGCGGACCGGAGGCGCCGGTCGCGCCGGGGTATGCTGAATGGATGGATATTCGAGCGAACGGACGGTTCCCGGTAGCCGTGTTGCTGGCGCTGGCGGCGGCGGTCGGATCGCCGTCCGGCGCGCAGGGGCAGACGGCGCCGGGGCGCGCGGCGAGCGCCGGCGGTTCCGGCGTCGAGGTCGCGGTGACCCGGATCGCAGTCGGCGACTACACGTTCGACGTGCGGACGGCGGGTCCGGAAGACGGCGAGCCGGTGATCCTGCTGCACGGGTTTCCGCAGACCTCCTACGAATGGCGCCATCAGATCGCGGCGCTGGCCGGGGCCGGATTCCGCGTGGTGGCGCCGGATCAGCGCGGCTATTCGCCGGGGGCCCGCCCGCCGGACATCGCCGACTACGCGCTGCCGCTCCTCGTGCAGGACGTGATCGGTCTGGCGGATGCCATCGGCGCCGCGCGTTTTCATGTCGTGGGCCACGACTGGGGCGCGGTGGTGGCCTGGGCCGTCGCCGTGGCCGCGCGGGATCGCGTCATCACCGCCAACCCGGTGTCGGTCCCGCACCCGGACGCGTTCGCGCGGGTCCTGAACGACCCGGCGTCGTGCCAGCCGGAGGCGTCGTCCTACTTCGACGTGTTCGTCCAGCCGGACTCCGAGGACGCCTTCCTGGCCAACGATCGCGCACTGCTGCGGGGCATCTACGCCGGCATCGACGAGGCGGCGGTCGACGAGTACGTGCGCGTCCTCGGGTCGAAGCCGGCCCTCGGCGCCGCCCTCAACTGGTACCGCGCGAATATCGGCGACCGCAACCTGCAGGGACCGGCCCTCGGCCCGGTGGAGGTGCCGACGATGTTCACGTGGAGCGACGGCGACACGGCGCTGTGCATCGACGGCGCACTGCTCACGGAGGAGTACGTCAGCGGCCCGTACCGCTTCGAGGTGCTGGAAGGGGTGAATCACTGGATTCCCGATCTGGCGGCCGAGGCGATGTCCACTGTTCTGTTGGAGCACTTGAGCCGATACACGGAGCGTTGAGGCGTCCCGATTCCGGCTGACGGCCGGCGGCCGCCCTGGTGCGGTTGATGATGTTCCTCGTCAGCGGTTCGTTTCGTCGTCGGAACGGGCGCCGGCTTCCCGGGCCGCCGGGTCTCCTCGTTCTCGCCTGGGCGACCGCCCTGGCTGCGGTCGTACCGCTTGCCGCGCAGTCCGGCTCGAGCGTCGGGCGTTTCCTGAACGAGACGATCGGCTTCTCGATCGACGACCTCCGGGGGCTGGACCGCGGCTCGGCGGTCATCCGCAGCCTCGACACGCCGGTCCGCCAGGAGCTGGCCCATGTCGGCGTGGTCCACCTGGACGTGCCGCCGGACGAGTTCGTCGACCTGTTCCGCGACATCGAGCGCTTCGAGCGCGGCCCCGGCATTCCGAAGATCGGCCGCTTCGGCAGTCCGCCGCGCCTCGAGGATCTGCAGTCGTTGACGCTGCCCGCCGAGGACGTCGAGGAGCTGCCGAAGTGCCGCACCGGCGACTGCCAGGTGAAGCTCTCGGCGGATGCGTTGACACGTTTCCGCACGGACGTGGACTGGTCGTCGGCCGATGCCGGGCGTCAGGCGAGCGAGCTCGCCCGCGAGATGGTCCTCGACCTGGTCCGGGCGTATCAGGCCGAGGGCAACACGGCGCTCGGAGCCTATGTCGACGACGACGACCCGTTGCTCGTGGCCGAGCAGTTCCGCGCCCTGCTCGCCAGCCGCGACCCGCTGCCGGCCGCCGTGCCCGGGCTCCTGCACTACCTGGACGAGTACCCCCGGGGACTGCCGGGCGGTGCGGACGAGTTCTTCTACTGGACCGTGGTCGACTTCGGCATGAAGCCGACCATCCGTGTGAACCACGTCGTCATCTACCCGCTGGCCGGGCGGTCGTCGACCGGCATCGCCTATGCGATCGCCACCAAGCAGCTGTACGCGAGCCACTACTTCCACACCACGCTGGAGTTGCGCTTTCTCGTCGACCGTATCGACCGCGGCGGTCGTGCCGCCTCCACGCTGATCTCCGTCACGCGCTCGCGAAACGACGGCATGACCGGTTTCCGCGGCTGGTTCCTGCGGCCGATCATCCGGCGCCGCTCGCGGGATGCCGTGCGCCACTACCTGGAGCACGTCAAACGGCAGGTCGAGCGGCCTGCCGCCGAGGCCGTCCCGAGCCGGGCAGGCACCGGGGCGTCGGGGCGCTGACGCCGTAGTCTGCGGTGGCCTCGAAGAATCAGGGCGTCGATACGGTCGGTCGACACGCGAGTGCCGGGTATCAGGGGTGTATCCGGCGAATCCGTGTCACCGGCCGAGGCCGCTCAGCCGCCGAACAGGTTCTCGGCCTGCTCCAGAACCGCTCTTGCAGCGCGTTCCTGCCGCTCGGTCGGGTAGCCGTGTCTGCGCAGGATGCGCTTGACGAGCGTCTGAAGGTGCACGCGGACGCTCTCGCGCAGCATCCAGTCGTTCTCGACGTTGCCGTGCACGGTCTCGACCAGTTCGCGGACCATGGTTTGCAGCGTCTCGTTGCCGAGCACCCTTACCGCGCTGTCGTCGGCATCGAGGGCGTCGTAGAAGGCGAGCTCGTCATCCGACAGTCGGAGCTTGTCGCCGCGGCCCTGCGCCTGGCGCATCTCCCGCGCAAGCTGGATGAGCTCCTCGATGACTTGCGCCACCGTGATCGCTCGACTCCGGTAGTCCCGGATGCTCGATTCCAGCTTTTCGGCGAAGAAACGTGACCGGACGACGTTCCGGGGCCGCCGGCTGACGAGCTCTCCTTGCAAGAGCTTCCGCAACAGGTCGACGGCCAGGTTGCGCTGCCGCATGCCCCGCACTCTGGTCAGGAAGTCGTCGGACAGGATCGAGGCGTCCGGCTTGTCGAGTCCCGCGGTGGCGAAGAGGTCGGCCATGCCCTCGGAGGTCACCGCACGCGAGAGGATGGGGCGCACGGCGGGGTCCATGTCTTCCGCCGGTTGGGCGTCGCCCGGCGCACGCTTGTGCAGAGCGGCTGCGACGGCCTGAAAGAAGCCGACGTCGTCGCGGATTCGGAGAGCGTGCTGGTGCGGTACTGACAGCGCGTATGCCCGGGACAGCTCGCGCGCGGCGCGCAGAAAGTGCTCCTTGCCCGACGGACGGTTGAGACCGTGACCGTTGCCGGAGTCGTTGGTGTCGGTACCCTGGGCCAGGATGTGCTCCTGTGCATCCGGCAACAGCCGGAGGCGTTCGGCCGCCGTCCCGGTTGCCCACGCCGACCGGTCGAAGCCCTGGAACAGTCCAACGCAAACGTCGTACTTCTCCAGCAGGACAGCCGCCGCCTCCGACTGCTCGAGCACCGTCGCGCCTGAGCCGCCGCTCTCGGCGTAGGTCGCGCGCGCACGCTTCAACTCGTGAGCGAGGCCGACGTAGTCCACGATCAGTCCGCCCGGCTTGTCCTTGAACACCCGGTTGACTCGTGCAATGGCCTGCATCAGGTGCCGGCCCCGCATCGGCTTGTCCACGTACATCGTGTGGAGACAGGGGACATCGAACCCGGTCAGCCACATGTCGCATACGAGCACCATCACGAGGGGATCGTTGGCGTCGCGGAACCGTTTCGCGAGCGTCTCGTGTTCGGCCCTGCCGCGGATATGGGCGTGCCAGTCAGGCGGATCCGACGCCGTGCCGGTAATCACGATCTCGATATTCCCCTTGTCGTCGATGTGGCGCCAAGCCGGGCGCCGGCGGATGATCTCGCGGTACAGATCGATGCACATGCGCCGGCTCCTGCAGACGATCATTGCCTTGCCGGCGAGAGCCTCGATGCGCTGCTCGAAATGCGCGACGATGTCGCGGGCGAGCGCGACTCGCCGTTCGGCGCCGGCAATCCCTTCGGGTTGCGCTCTTTTCGTCCGCGGCGGTTCCCCAGGCTCCACGCTCTCTCGCGCGCTCGCTTCCTCGAAGTCGCGACCCGTGGCAGCTTGCTCGCGCTGGGGGACAGCGAGCCTTGCGAGCCGGTTCTCGTAGTAGATCGGTATCGTCGCACAGTCGTCGATAGCGCGCTGGATGTCGTAGATGCTGGTGTATTCCCCGAAGACCGCGCGGGAATGGGCGTCTCGCTGTCCGATCGGCGCGCCGGTGAAACCGATGAACGAGGCGTTAGGGAGCGCGTCGCGCATATGCGTGGCCCCGCCGACGAGGTCGTATTGCCCGCTGTGGACTTCGTCGGCGATGACAACTATGTTGCGTCGTTCGGACAGCGCCCGGTGTTGTGCGTTCCCGGCGTCCGGGAAGAGCTTCCAGGCCGGGGTGAAGATCACGCCGCCCGATTCCACCGCGAGCCGGCGGCGCAGATCGGCTCGGTTCTGGGCCAGCTTCGGCGGTTGGCGCAGCAAGTCCCGGCAGCGCGCGAAGGTGTTGAAGAGCTGGCCATCGGAATCGTTGCGGTCGGTCAGTACCACGATGGTCGGATTCGCCATGGCCGGCTCGCGGCTGATGCACCCCGCATAGAAGGCCATGGTCAGGCTCTTGCCGGTGCCCGGTGTGTGCCAGACGATCCCGATGCGCCGATCCCCGACCCGACCGGTTGCTCCTCGGCCGGATTGATATCCCCCGCGCCCCTCGAAGTCTGCCGCGGCGGGCTCGCTGTGCTCGACCGTCCCTGGCCCCGCCTGCGGAGGTCCCGCGGCGCGCAGTGTCTCCCGGACCGCTGCGCGCACCGCGTGGAACTGGTGATAGCCGGCCACCCGCTTGACGACTGCGCCGCCACCGTCGTCGAAGACGATGAAATCGCGGATGAGATCGAGGAAGCGCCGCGGCTCGAATACGCCCTCGATCAGCACCTGCAGCTCCGTCAGGAAGGCCGGTGCGAGCTCTTCGCCACCGATGGTGCGCCACGGCCTGAAACCGTCGCGTTCTGCGGTGAGCGTGCCGACCAGTGAACGGACCCCATCCGAGACTGCCAGCACCTCGTTGAAGGCGAGCAGAGTTGGAAGCGCTTTCCTGTAGTTCTGGAGTTGTCGCCACGCCGTCCATGCGGTTACGTTCTCGTCGGCGGCGTTCTTCAGCTCGATGACGCCGAGCGGCAGCCCGTTGACGAACAGCACGATGTCCGGCCGGCGGGTGTGGAGATTCTCGATGACCGTGAACTGGCTCACGGCCATCCAGTCGTTGTTGCCAGGTGTCTCGAAATCGAGGACCTGCGCCAACGCGTTCCGAATCGACCCGTTCGCAGTGCGGTACCTGACCGGTACGCCGTTCACCAGAAGCCGATGGAGAGTGCGGTTGCTGGCTTCCAGCGTCGATCCGTCGGGCTGGGTCAGCCGTTGCAGTGCGGCGTCGACCGCGTCGGGTGGGCAGGATGGGTTCAGTCGGACCAGCGCGCCGTGCAGGACGCCCGGAAGAACGACGTCGGCGTACGTCCGGCGGACGGATTCCGAACCCGGGGGGGTATCCGGACCGGAAACGATCGCGTAGCCGAGTGCGCGAAACCAGTCGAGGGCCGCTTCCTCGACGAGCGACTCCGTGAAGGATGGCATGCCGTCACTCCGCTCTCGCGAGCGGCGGAAGACCCTCGACGTGGTCCAGCCATTCCCTGAAATGGCGGCACTCCGCGCGGATGCACTCGATGCCGATACGGGCCGACACGGCGGCGCCGTGAAGCACCTTCTTGTATTTCCTCGAATGCAGGACGGTTGTCAGACGGGCCGCAGGATGCGTGTTGCGGCCGTGGTTGATATGTTCCGGGGTTGCGGCCGATCGCCGGGCGTCCCGTAGCTTGCCGATGTACCGCTGCCAGTCGGGTTCTACTTCGGCAAACCTCGCGACGTCGGAAAAGAGAAGTGATTCGAACTCGTACGGCTGGATGTGCGGAACGAATCGTTGCGGGCGACACCCGGCTTCGTCGACGACGGCCTGACCGAACTCCCTCTCGATAGCGATGGCGCGTTCGATCGGGTCCGTCAGCCCGGCAGCGGCGGCGTTTCCCGGGAAGTCGGCCGTAAGACCGTACAGGTCGAACAGCGTGGTGACGTAGGTGTCGCCGCGCTCGCGCAGCGTATTGCGCAGATAGCGCAGGACGCGGCCACGGGTCAGCGCTCCACCCTTTGCCCGGGGAGACGTAGGAATGATCCTGGGATCGACGAAGACCCGCCGTTGGCCGAAGAACGGCGCCAGCACCTCCCCCACGAAGGCCTGTTCCGTCTGCCCCTCGCAGACGATGGTCACCTCGATCATCGCGCCGGTCTCCCGCCGAGGATATTCATCTTCCACAGGTCGCCCAGCGCATAGTCCTCCAGCCAGTCCCGGAGGCGATCCGGGTCCGGGCGTTCGAACACGGACTCTCCGTCGCGCCGGCTGACGACCACGATGTCTTTCGGTTGGAGCTCGCTGATCAAGTCGACCGACTGCGTCGAGACGATGACCTGGTGGTCCTCGCTTGCCTGCTGCAGCAGCGCGCCGAGGAGGCTTACCGCGTACGGGTGCAGCCCCAGCTCCGGCTCATCGATAAGCAGGGTCTTGGGCCGCAATTGATTCGGCTGAAGCAGCAGCGTCGCGAGGCAGATGAAGCGGAGGGTTCCGTCGGAAAGTTGTCGAGGGCCGAGCACCGTGTCAGGGTCGCCGGACTCGGACCACTCCAGGTCGATGGCTTCTTCCGGGCTCTGGCGATACACGAAGTCACCGAAAAACGGCGCCGCCAGACGGATAGTGTCCACGATGCGGCGATATGCTGCCGAGTGTCGCTCGCGGAGCCGCCGCAGGAACGGCGCGAGGTTGCTCGCGTCCGGCTTCAGCCTCGCGTTGTCGCGCACGGCCTGGCCATGCCGGACCGCCGCGGACGGGCTCGTGTCGTGAAAATGATAGACGCGCCAACCGGCAACGGCGGGCCGGACGTAGATTGCGAAGGAGTCGTCGGCATCGGGCAAGCCCGCTTCCTCCTGTCCGTTGCTTCCCAGCGAACGCCGCGAGTCAGTCACGTCGCCGAAGAACAACGTCGCTTCGTCGGCAAAGACCAATCCGTCGGCCGCGGGAGCGAGCGAGAATTCGTATCCGTTTCGGTCGAAGACGAATTGCGCCTTCATCGTCTTCGTGCGCTTTCGTCCGCCGAACAACAACGCATTGGGGCCGTCCTGCTCCCGAACGAATAGCCGCAGCGACCGGTTCATCAGTCGCGCCAGCATCTGGAACAGGGCGATGAAGTTGCTCTTTCCGGCTCCGTTGGCGCCGATAAGGACGTTGAGGTCGCGGAGTTCGAAGTCTTCCAGCGAGCGGATCGACTTGAAGCCGCGGATCGTGAGACGCTTCAACATGAAGCACCTCGGCGATTCAGGCCCTCGTTCCGCCCACTGCGGGCCTGGGGCGATCCGGGATTGCCGACCTGGGCGACGAGTCGCCGGGACTCGGGGACCACTCCTTGATGGTAGCAGTGCCCATGCGCGCGCGGCAGGCGCCCTGCTACGAGCGGCCGAAGACGATCTTCTCCTGTCGCAGCAGCCAGGACGTGAGGGTGAGAAAGAGGACCGCCAGCAGCGTCGCGGCGACCGCGGAGGTTACGACGCTCAGGGCCGCGACCGACTCGCCGCCCATGACGTCGACCAGCAGCAGGTGGTGCGACAGCGCCGGGACCAGCATCATCCAGCCGGTGGACTGCAGCGGGTAGAACTGCACGACGGTGCCGGGGATGATCGGCACGAAGATCAGCAGGCTGACGTAAGTCTGCGCCTCCTTGAAGCTGCGGGCGAACGTCGCGACGAACATCTGCAGCGCGGATGCGAGCAGCACCAGCGGGGCGACGGCGACGGCCATCAGCAGGAGCTGGCGCGCGCCCAGGCTGAGCTGCACGCCGAGCTCCTCCAGCGGCACGAAGCGCATCATGAGCACGAACATCGCCAGCGTCAGCACGGTGGCGACGAGGCCGAACAGGCAGGTCGCGATCCACTTGCCGGTCGTCAACGCGCCGCGCGACACGGGGTTGACGAGCAGGGGCTCCAGCGACTGGCGTTCCCGTTCGCCCGCGGTCGTGTCGATGGCCACGTTCATGCCGCCGACGAACGCGACCATGATCAGGAACAGGGGCAGCATGGCGAAGAAGCGCGCGGCCGACTGCGCCGGCGTCGCCAGGTCCAGGTCGTCCACGCGCACCGCCTGGACGACCGCCGGGCTGACGCCGCGGGCCATCAGGCGCAGCACCGCCACCCGGTTGCCGTAGGTGCGGAGCAGCGTGCGCACGCGGCCGATGGTCCTGCGCGACGCGTTCCTGGAGCTGTCGTGGACGATGCGGACCACGGCCGGCTGCACCGATCTGAACTGCTCTCCGTACGCTTCGTCGATGACCAGCACGAGGTCGACGTCGCCGGCGCGCACCGCGGCTTCGGGGTCGGCGGGCGGCTCCTGGACGACGACGCCGCGCTCCTCCAGCCAGACGATCAGGTTGGGAGCGTGCTCGCGGCCCGCGACCGGCGTCTCCAGAGGCGCGTCGGAGCTCAACGTCCGGGCCAGCGTGGTGAACATCACCGCAATCATCAGCGGCATGATCAGGGGGTAGAGCAGCGCCGACAGCAACGAGCGCCGGTCGCGCAGCGCGTCGGTGAGCTCCTTCCGCCCGACCGCGCGCACCTGCCCGGCGAAACCGAGCCGCCGCCCGCTCACCCCAACCCCTCGTCGGTGCCGATGATGCGCACGAACGCGTCCTCGAGATCGTCCTCGCCGGCGCGCTGGCACAGCTCGTCCGGCGTGCCGTGGGCGACGACCCGGCCGCGGGCGACGATGACGATCTCGTCGCACAGCGCGGACACTTCCTGCATGACGTGGCTGGAGAAGAGGACGCACTTGCCGGCGTCCCGCAGCCGCCGGATCAGGGTGCGCATCGCGCGGGTGCTCATCACGTCGAGGCCGCTGGTCGGCTCGTCCAGCAGCAGGTTGGGCGGGTCGTGCACCAGGGCGCGGCCGACGGCGACCTTCATCCGCTCGCCGGTCGAGAAGCCCTCCACGCGGCGGTCGATGATCTCCTCCATGTCCAGGAGGTCCACCAGACGGTCGATGGACGCCGCGATCGTCGCGGCGTCGAGGGCGTGCAGCTCGCCGACGTAGCGCAGGTGCTCGCGGGCCGTGAGGCGGACGTAGAGGCCGTGGGCATCGGGCAGGACGCCGATGAGCCGCTGCACGGCGAGCGGATCCGCGACGGCGTCGGACCCGTCGACGGCGACGGAGCCCGCGTCCGGCGGGAGCAGGCCGTAGAGCGTGCGCAGGGTCGTGGTCTTGCCGGCGCCGTTGGGGCCGAGCAGGCCGGTGATGCGCCCGTCGCCCGCCGTGAAGCTGACCCCGTCCACCGCGACGATGTCGCCGAAGCGGCGCTCGATGCCGCGCACCTCGATCATGGATCCGTCCCCGCCGCGGAGAGCAGAAACGGCGGCCGCCGGATCCGCTCCAGGCAGCTCACGTCGAGGTCCGCCTGGCTGCCGGTCTCGATGAATTCGGCGACGACGTCGTCCGCGCAACCCCTGGCAATGACGCCGTGGCCGGCTCCCGGCGCGACGACATGACGCGCGTTGCTCAGCCCGGCCAGCACCTCCTCGCCCCAGCGCGGCGGCGTCACCGGATCGAGCGCTCCCGACAGCAGCAGGGCGGGAGCGTCCGAGCGGACCGGCTCGAAGTAGGCGGCCGGCAGGTCGGCGGCCGGCCAGATGGTGCAGGCGCTGGCCGTCATATCGATCAACAGCCGTCCGAGGACGCCGTCCGCGGCCCGGCGCGCGGCGTCTCCGTCGGCGATCTGCGACACGTCCTCGGCGCAGATGACCGAAAAGAACATGCCCAGGTTGAGAACCTCGCCGGAGTCCAGCAGCGGAACGATCTGGGCCAGGTACGGCGCGAAGTCGCCCTCCGCGGCGCGGGCGATGGTCCACGGCACGAGGCTCGCCAGGGTCGGGCTGTAGAGCACGCCGCGCAGCCCGCCGGCGAAGCTCGCCCCGGTCAGCGTCAGCTTCAACGGCCCGCCGGTCCGGGGGTGCATCGTGTCGATCTCGAGCGGACTCGCCTCCAGCTCCGCGATGAGGCGTGCGAAGGTCTGCGCCAGGTCGGGGAACGCCTCGCGGCAGTTGGCGTCGTCGGCGCAGTCGTCGAACAGGCGGTCGAGCGCGCGGTGGGCGTCCGCGTTGATGCTCAGGGGCAGGCGCATGGAGACCGGGGCCAGCCCGTCGAGCACTGCGGTTCGCACTCGCTCCGGGTGGCGGCGCATGTAGACCAGCCCGGCGCGCGTGCCGTAGGAGCCGCCGTAGAGGTTGAGCGTCTCGTAGCCGAGCGCCGCTCGCACGTCGTCGAGGTCGTCCATGGCGACGGGCGTCGTGTACCGGCGCGGGTCGGCAACGGTCTCCACCTCCGCGAGGCATTCGCGCAGGTCGTCGAGGGGCAGCGATTCGACCTGCAGCGACTCGCCGAGCTGCTGCTCGTCCACTTCGCTCTCGAAGAACGCGCAGGTCATGCGGCCCGAGCCGCCCGTGCCGCGCTGGTCGACGAAGACCAGATCGCGCGTCCGGCGCACCTCGGAGAGCAGCGGCAGCATCGGACCCGCCAGCGCGGTGGCGGCCTGGCCCGGCCCGCCGGCGAGAAAGAAGAGCGGATCCGGCTCCGGGCTGTCGGAGACGGCCGGGATCACGACGATCTTCAGGTCGACCGTCCTGCCGTCACGCGCCAGGCGGTCCTCGTGGACGGGCAGCGAGCCGCAGCGGGCCGGGACCGAGACGCCGTCCAGGCGGCAGTCTTCGAGATTCAGCTCCGGTTGAGCGTCCGCGAACGGCGCAACCACCGTCGCGCCCAGCACGACCGTTGCGCCCAGCGCCAACCCGCGCCAAGCCGTCCAGCCGCGCCTCGCCGGCCGCTTCGCGTAGAGCATGGTCGAGGGAGTATACGCACGGTCGCCGGTTGCGGTTCGGTCGCGTCTCATCGCCCTGAACGCGCCGGAGGATACGGTTGCCGTCGACGTCGCGGCCTCGAGGATGCTCTATCCTTACGACGCATACGGTCCGCGCGGCGTCGGGAACAGCGGGACGGTCGGCCGGGTCGGGGCGGTATGCTCGCGCGCGGGATGCACTGCGAGAAGACGAGGGAACACCCGCCGGAGGAGATCATGCGTTCGCAACCCCTTGTATTCGGTCCGGTCGGGGCGCTCCTGGCGGCGGCGACCATTGCCGCCGGCAGCGCCGAGGCGGAGAACTGGCCGGCGTGGCGCGGTCCCACCGGCGACGGCGTCAGCACCGAGACGAACCTGCCGGTGGAATGGAACACCGAGCGCAACATCGCCTGGAAGCTCCCGATGCCGGCCTGGTCGGGATCCACCCCCATCGTCTGGGGGGACCGGATCTTCCTGAACGTCGCCATCGACGACGAAGACATCGAGCTCTGGTGCCTCGACCGCGACACCGGCCAGCCGATCTGGACGCGGCACCTGAGCGGCGGCAACCGCCGGCTCCGCAAGCAGAACATGTCGTCGCCGTCCCCGGTCACCGACGGCGAGCACGTCTGGGTCATGACCGGCACCGGCATCCTCAAGGCCTTCGACGTCGACGGCAACGAGCTGTGGACGCGCGACATCCCGGCCTCGTACGGCCGGTTCGGCCTGAACTGGGGCTACGCGTCGTCGCCCCTGCTGCACGGCGGGGCGCTGTTCGTGCAGGTGCTGCACGGCATGCGGACGGACGACCCCTCCTACGTGCTGCGGATCGACGCGCCGAGCGGCGAGACGGTCTGGCGGGTCGAGCGCCCGTCGCTGGCGGTGCGCGAGTCGCCGGATGCGTACTCCACCCCCGCCCTGCTGGAGTACGACGGGACGACCGAGATCGTCATCACGGGCGGGGACGCGGTGACCGGACACGATCCCGAGACCGGCCGGGAGTTGTGGCGGGCCGACGGGCTCAACCCGACGCGGCAGCGCGACTACCGCATCGTGGCGTCGCCGCTGGTGCGCGACGGGGTGATCTACGCGCCGACGCGGGTCCGGCCGCTGCTGGCGCTGCGGCCCGGCGGGCGAGGCGACGTGCTCGACTCGCATGTCATCTGGTCGACCGACGACGGTCCCGACGTGCCGACGCCTGTCACCGACGGCGAGTACTTCTACGTCGTCAACGACCGCGGCATCGTCTACGTGACGGACGCCAAGACGGGCGCGCCGGTCTACGGCCCCGAGCGGATTCGCCGCGGCACCTACAGCGCGTCGCCGGTGCTGGCCGACGGGAAGATCTACGTCACCAACGAGGGCGGGATGACAACCGTCCTGCGCGACGGACCGGAGTTCGAGGTGCTGGCCGAGAACGACTTCGACGACTACGTGCTCAGCTCGCCGGCGGTCTCCGAAGGTCAGATCTTCATCCGCACCACCGGACACCTCTACGCCATCGGGGAGCGCCGTCCGGCGGCGGTCGCGGCGGAGCAGGGCGCCGGCGGGGCGGCCGCGGCG
Organism: Acidobacteriota bacterium; assembly: GCA_009861545.1. Taxonomy (NCBI): domain Bacteria; kingdom Pseudomonadati; phylum Acidobacteriota; species Acidobacteriota bacterium. Next base: position 77,825 of record VXME01000135.1, read on the forward strand.
CAGGAAGCGGGCGGCGTCATCGTCGCCGGACAAGTCCGGATGGGCGTCGAAGACGAGCGCGAAGCGCCGCCCGTCAGCGAAGAACGGACGTGGCGCGGGTTGGCGATCTCAGTCGGCGCCGCGGCCGTCCTGGTTGTCTTGGTGGTCGGGGGGCGGAGATGGGGCGCGCGGCGGTCGTGACGCGCGGTCGGCGCGCGTCCGGCGCCGGCGGCCGGTCCGGCCGGCTGGAAGTAGGATAGGCGGGGAATCGGCGGGAGAGAATCAGCGGAACGCACGTCAGGAGGTGCGCATCATGCAGGCGGAGAGAATCTTGCGGACAGCCAGGATAGTCGTGGCGGTGGTCGTTGTCGGACTGTGCGGCAGCAGCGCCATCGAGACCTTTCAGCACGCGCGTGCGGTGGACGAGATGGCCGGGGCGGCCCGAGCGCTGCTCGCGTCGCTCTCCGACGAGCAGGCGGACAGGGCGACCTTCGCGTTCGATTCCGATGAGCGGTCGCGGCACCACTTCATCCCGCCGGAAGTGTTCGAGCGTCACGGCATGGTTTACGCCGACATGGACTTCGAGCAACGGGTGCACGCACTCGATCTGCTGCGCTCCGGCCTGAGCTACGGCGGCTACCTGACGGCGCAGCAGATCATGGAGGTCGAGGGGATCCTGGGGGTCCTGGTGGAGGGCGAGGGACGCCGCTTCGCACGCAGTCAGGACGAGTACTGGGTCTCGGTGTTCGGGACGCCCGAGGCTGGCGGCACGTGGGGTTGGCGCTGGGAAGGCCATCACCTCTCCCTGCACTACACGATCGTGGACGGGGAGATCACGGTGAGCACGCCCACCTTCCTGGGCGCGAACCCGGCGACCGTGCCGTCCGGGCCGCGCCGCGGCATGCGGGCGATGAAGGAGCAGGAGGACACGGCCCGCGCACTGCTGGCCTCGCTCAACGCGGATCAGCGTGAGGTCGCGATCTTCGACGACGTCGCCCCGACCAACGTCGTGACGGGCGCCGACCTGGTCGTGGATCCGCTCGACCCGATCGGGATTCCGGCGTCGGCCTTGACTGCCGGGCAGCAGGACCTGCTCATGGCCGTGATCGAGTCGTACGTGGGAATCATGGCCGACGACATCGCGGCGCTGCGCCGGGCCGCGATCCTGGCCGGCGGCATCGACGATATCCGGTTCGCGTGGGCCGGTCCGACTGAGCGGGGCAAGGTGGCCTACTACCGCGTGCAGGGGCAGGAGTTCCTCATCGAGTTCGACAACACCCAGGAGGACCCGAACCACATCCACGCGGCGTACCGGGACTTCGACGGCGATCTCGGGCGGGACCTGCTGCGCGAGCACGTCGCGCGGATGCACTGATGTTTCCGGGCCGGCGGCTAGGAGTCTGCGCCGTAGAACGGCGTAGACTTCTAGTCAGGCCCGGTTGGGCGGCAATCGGATGCCGCAGCGCGACCGCAGCGGTCGCGTTCGGCGACGATTGTCGGGCTAGACCGCGCCGCCGGCCCGGAGTCTCTCGATCTCCGCTGCCGAGTAGCCCGCCTCGCGCAGCACGGCGTCGGTGTGCTCGCCGAGCAGGGGCGGCGCCGTCTCGATGCGGGCCGGCGTAGCGCTGAGCTCTATCGGCTGACCGATCATCTGCACGGTGCCGGCCGTCGGGTGCGGGCGCTCCACGACCTTGCCGCGCTCGACGAGTTGCGGATTGGTGCAGACCTCCGCCACGTTGCGGATGCGGCCGCAGGGGACGCCGGCCGCGCCGAGCAGATCCATCCACTCCTGCACGGTCCGCGCCGCGGTCAGCGCTTCGATGATCGGGATCAGCGCCTCGCGGTGCTCGACGCGGGCCGGGGCGGTCGCGAAGCGCGGGTCGTCCCGCAGGTCGGGGCGCTCGACGGCGTCACAGTAGCGTTTCCAGAGCGAGTCGTTCGCAATACCGAGGTTCATCCAGCCGTCGGCCGCGCGCAGCGTCTGGTACGGCGCCACGGAAGGATGGTCGTTGCCGCGCCGGGTCGGGCTCTCGCCGGAAGCGAAGTAGATGCCGGTGTTGTAGGTCAACAGTGACGCGACGGCGTCGAGCATCGCCACCCGCACGTGCTGCCCGCGGCCGGTCGTCCGCCGCGCGTACAGAGCCAGCAGGATGCCCTGGGCGGCCATCAGGCCCGAAGCGAGATCGGCGATCGAGGTGCCGACGCGCGTCGGCGGGCCGTCCGCCTCTCCGGTGACGTCCATCAGGCCCGCCTCCCCCTGGACGATCAGGTCGTAGCCGGGCCGCGTGGCGTCGGGACCGCTGTCGCCGAAGCCCGAGATCGAGCAGTAGACCAGCCGCGGATGCGCGGCCGAGACGGTGTCGTAGCCGAAGCCGAGCCGCGCCAGGGCGCCGGGCCGGAAGTTCTCCACGAGTACGTCGGCCCCGTCCAGCAACCGCCGCAGAATGGCCTTGCCCTGCTCGTGCTTGAGGTCGATCGTGCAGCTTCGCTTGTTGCGGTTGATCGACAGGAAGTAGGGCGACTCGCCGCCGTGGAAAGGCGGGCCGAAGGCGCGCGACTCGTCGCCGCGCCCCGGCTCCTCGAGCTTGACGACATCGGCTCCCATGTCGGCCAGGGTCATGGTGCAGAACGGGCCGGCCACGACCCGGCTGAGATCGACTACGCGGATTCCATCCAGCGGTGACATCGGCAGAGAGTATCCCCCAGGACGCCCCCCGCGTTCTTGCGCGACTGAGTCGCATTCTCACCCTTGCGCGGGACCGGGTAGTAGCGTTGAAGAAAGTGCGGGCTTCCGCACGACGACGTCAAGGAGGAGAACCATGAAGGGGCAATCCGAGATCCTCACCGGACTCAACAGCGCGCTCACGATAGAGCTCACGGCGATCAACCAGTACTTCTGCCAGTCGAAGATGTGCGCCGACTGGGGCTTCCACGATCTGGCGCAGAAGCACCGCGAGGAGTCCATCGGCGAGATGAAGCACGCCGAGAAGCTGATCGAGCGCATCCTGTTCCTGGAGGGGACGCCCGAGATCGCACGCTACGACGTCATCCGGGTCGGGACCGACGTGCAGGAGCAGTTCGAGAACGATCTCAAGCTCGAGATGAAGGGCGTCGCGTTCTACAACGAGCTCGTGGAGCTGAGCGTCAAGCTCGGCGACAACGGGACACGCGAGCTGGTGGCGCCGATCCTCACCGAATCGGAGGAGCACGTCGACTGGCTGGAGACGCAGCTCTTCCGCATCGACAAGGTGGGGATCCAGAACTACCTGGCGGAGCAGATGGGCGGACACGACGGCTGATCGCCGCGATCCGGGTATCGGCCGCCGGCGTCCAGGTACTGTTGCAGCACGTCGTGGCAGGCGGTGCAGCCGTCACCGGCCCCCAGGGTGCGGCGCAGGTCGCGGAGCGAGCAGTCCGGCTTGTCGGACAGGGTGTCCAGCAACTGCCGCTCCGTGATTTGCAGGCACGCGCACACGAAGCCGCCCGGTCGGAGCGGAGGCCGCGACGGCGTGTCGACCGGGGTCGGCAGCACGGGCGGATCCTACCTTTTCTGCAACTGAGACGCAATCTCATACGGCATCCCTGCTGCTAAAATCGACCGATGCGCGGTGCGAACGACAGACTTGGGGGGGGCGGCGAGTGACGCAACGTGTTGTCGCGATTAGTCTGCTGGTACTGATGGCGGGGTTGGGCGAGGCGGTCGCGCAGCCCGGTGGAGTCAGCGGCGGCGTCCGCGACGAGACCGGCGCCGTGCTGCCGGGCGCGACGGTCTCCCTGAGCGGCCCGGAGGGCACCCGGGTCACCCAGTCCGACGGCGACGGGGAGTACGCCTTCGCCGGGGTCGCCGCCGGTGACTACGCCTTGACGGTGGCGCTGAGCGGCTTCTCGGACGCGACGGTGGAAGACGTCGTCGTCACGGACACCGCCGTCGAGCTGCCCCCCGTCACCCTGGCGCTGGCGAGCTTCGGCGACACGGTGGTCGTCACCGCGTCGCGGACCGAGGTCCGGGTGGTGGATGCGCCGGTCACGACGTCGGTCGTCACGAGCGAGTCGCTGGCGACGACGGCGAGCTCGAACGTCGGCGACGTCCTCCGCTCGGTGCCCGGCGTCAACGTGATCCAGCTCTCGGCGCGCGACGTCCAGGTCACCAGCCGGCAGTCCACCGGGACGGTGACCAACTCGCAGCTCGTGCTGATGGACGGCCGCAGCCTCTACCTGGATTTCTTCGGCCTGGTCATGTGGGATCTGCTGCCCGCCAACCAGGGCGACATCGAGCAGATCGAGGTGGTGCGCGGACCGGCGTCCGCGACCTGGGGCGCCAACGCCATGACCGGGGCCGTCAACATCATCACGAAGCCGCCGCGGCAGTCGGTCGGGACGACGGTGACGATGAGCGGCGGGTGGATCGACCGGGACGCGGGCTCGACGGTGGGTCAGGGCGTCGGCTCGATGTTCGGCACGAACGCGACGGTCACGCGGGCGCCCACCGACCGGCTGGCCTACCGCATCAGCGCCGGCTACTTCCGGTCCGATGCCTTCCCGCGTCCGACGGGGCGGATTCCGGTCATCGAGGATCCGCGGGTGCCGGGAGCCACGGTGGGCGGTGCGTTGTATCCGGAGGACCGCGACGACACGTTCGGCGGGGCCTTCGCCAACCGGGGCACGAGCCAGCCGAAGTTCGACGTGCGGGTGGACCAGGACCTGTCGGACGGCCGGATCTCCTACTCGGGCGGCGTTGCCGGGACCGAGGGGCTGGTGCACACCGGGGTGGGCCCGTTCGACGTCCAGCGCGGGTCGTACATGGGCTACGCCAAGGTGGGGTACGAGCGGGGCGACCTGCGGGCGCAGGTGTTCACGAACATCCTCAACGGCGGCGCGCCGAATCTCCTGCTGCCGGACCCGAACACGGGGCGGCCGGTCCAGCTCGGGTTCAAGTCCGAGACCGTCGATGCGGAGATCGGCCACTCGACGTTCGTCGGCCAGCGGAACTACCTGACCTACGGCGGCAACGTGCGCCGTAATACCTTCGACCTCACCATCGGCCCGGACGCGAACGACCGCCTCGAGCTCGCCGCCTACCTGCAGGACGAGATCTTCTTCGACCGCTTCCGCCTCGTCCTCGGCGGGCGGGTCGACAAGTTCGGCAACCTGGCCAGGCCGGTGTTCTCGCCCCGCGTATCGTTCATGATGAAGCCGGGCGTCGATCACTCGGTGACGCTTTCCTACAACCGGGCGTTCCGCTCGCCGTCGATGATCGAGAACTTCCTGGACATGCAGGTCGTCCAGCCGGTCGATCTGAGCGGGCTCGCGGTGTTCCGGCCGTTCCTGCCGTTGCTGCTGCCGCCGAGCCTGCCGCCGGCGGCGGCGCCGGGCGCGCTGCGGCAGCTCGAGCAGCAGCTCGACCAGACCACCGCACAGCCGTTTCCGCTGGTGGTCCGCGTGGCCGGCAGCGACGTGCCCGTGGGCGACACGGCGCGTGTCGGGCTCACGGAGGAGTCGCTCACCGCCTACGAGCTGAGCTACACGGGCACGTTCGGGCGGCGAACGACGGCCGGAGCCGCGGCCTACCTGAACCGGCGGGACGACACGATCAACCTCGTCTCGCTGCCGATCGACGCCGACCCCTACACGGCGCGGAACCCGCCGCCGGGGTGGCTGCTTCCGCCGCAGGCCCTGTCGTTCATGGCGGTGGTCGGGGCCTTTCTGCCGCAGACGGCGTACACCTACGTCAACCTGGGGCCGACGCAGCAGGTCGGCGCCGAGATGTGGGTGGACCACCGGTTCTCGCGATCGATGTCTGCCTGGTTCAACTACTCGTGGCAGGACGATCCGGAGATCCTGGCGTCCGACAACCCGAACCTGCCGACCGAGCTCACCCTGCCCCCGACCCACCGGGTCAACGTCGGCGCGTCCCTGGACGGATCGCGGTTCCTCGGCAACCTGTCGGTGAGCGCCGCGACCGCCGCGCTCTGGTCGGACGTGCTCACGCCGGAGTATCACGGCTACTCGGACAGCTACACGATGGTGAACGGCAGCTTCGGGGTGAAGTGGAACGGCGGCGCGATCACGACGCTCGTCAAGGTGACGAACCTGTTCAACCAGAGCATCCAGCAGCACGTCTTCGGCGACATCCTGCGGCGCACCGTCGTGGGCGAGGTGCGGTTCAGCCTGTAGCCCGACAATCGTCGCCTCCGGCTCCGATTGCCGCCCAACCGGGCCTGACCAGCAGTCTACGCCGTTTCTATGGCGCAGGCTGCTGGCCCGACAGTCGTCGCCGAACGCGAACGCAGCGGTCGCGGTGCGGCTCGGCCGCGGTCACCAGTCGTAGCCGAGGGAGCCGACGACGCTGAGCCCGGGGCTGGAGTAGCGATCGATCACCGGGTCGTTCGCCAGCCGGCCCCGTACGTTCCACCACTCGAAGTACTTCGCGTCCGTCAGGTTGAGCAGGCCGAACCGCAGCCTGAGCGATTCGGCCAACGAGACGAAGCCCACCAGGTCGACCACGGCGTAGCCGTCGGGCTCGAAGAAGTCGTCGTCGTGACGTCCGGCGGCGGACTCGACCAGCCGCACGGACAGCTCCTGGCCCCAGCGGCCCGAGGGGCGCGCGTAACGCAGGCCCGCCACGCCTTCGTTGGGGGCGACGGAGCCGAGCGGCGTCGATTCGGCGAGCGCCGGGGTGGCGGCGTCCTGGAGCACCTCGACGCCCTCGATCCGGGCGTAGCTGCCGCGCAGCGTGAGGCTGTCGCTCAGGTGGGCCTCGGCGCGCACCTCGAGGCCGCGGATTCTCGCCGCTTCGAGATTCTCGCTCCGGAACTCGAGCAGCCGGGTGCCCGGGTTCTCGCCGAGGGACTTGAGCTCGATGAAGCCGTCGTACCAGTTCGAGAACACGGTTGCGGCCAGACTCGCCCGATCGAGGTCGGCCCGCACGCCGAGCTCGATATTGTCGCTGCGTTCGGCGCGCAGCCCGGTGTTGGGCAACGTCGTGTAGCCGCCGCGCAGACTCGTGAAGCCGGTGTTGACGGCGCTGTACGGCGGCGCCCGGAATCCGGCGGCGTACTGCCCATGCACCGTCAGCGCGTCGTTCAGCCGCACGGCGGCGCCGACCTTGGGCGAGAGCGCGGCGTCGGCGAAATCGGCCGCCTCGGGGTTGTGGCCGGCGAGGTAGATTGGATCCTGCTGGTCCGCGTCGAGCGTGTAGCGGTCGTACCGCAGCCCCGGCACCAGCGTGACCCGGCCGAGCAGGAATTCGGCCTGGACGTACGCGCCGGCTTCGCCGACGGCGCTTCGCGGAAAGTACTTCGTGGGGAAGACGAGGTCCGTCGGGACCGGCGTCCCGTCGCCGGCGAAGGTCTCGGTGCGGTCGCGCAGGATGTCGAAGTCGTCCGCCGTGTAGCTGCCGCCGGCCGTCAGCAGCACGCCGTCGCGCGGGCCGGGCAGCCGGTGCCGGACCTGCAGGGAGCCGCCGTAACCGGCCTGCTCGTAGTCGAGGGTGCCGTGGCGCTGGGTCGGGGCCAGCGCACCGTCGATGAACGTCAGGCGCTCGCGGTCGATGACCTGCGACGTATCGTTCGCGTGGCCGTGCACGCGCCAGGAGAGGTGGTCGAGACGCCGGCCGGCGAGCGTGTGGTCCAGCGACACCCGCAGGCGGTCCTGCGTGTCGACCGCATCCGAGTCCAGGGTGTCGTAGCGCAGGCTGCCCAGCGCGATGCGCGCCCGGTCCGAGAACCACTCCGTCTCGGCGCGCGTGTCGTAGACCTCGGCCGCCGCCCGCAGCATGTTGCCGGGGGAAGGCGTCACGACCAGCTTGGCCAGGAGTTGCGAGCCGGCGATGTCCTGCGGGTTCGGCGCCGTGCGGGTGTCGTCGGTCGTGGTCACGACGCCCTGATTGTCGATTTCGTGGCCGCGCCGGACGCTGGCGAAGAGCGATCCCTGCATTCGATCGGTTCCCGCGGCGAGCGCGAGCTGGCCGCTCGTCTCGTTGGCGCGGCCGTCCCAGGTGGTCTTGGCGCCGAGGTGAAAGCGGCGCCCGCGCAGGTAGTCCGCCGGGTCCTTCGTGAAGAGCGACACCACGCCGCCGAGGGCGTCGCTGCCGTAGAGCGCCGAGTTGGCGCTGCGCACGATCTCCACCGACTTCAGGACATCGACGTCGAGTCCCGCCTGGTGGATGCTGAAGGGGCCGAAGGCGAACTGCTCGGCGGTCTGCACGCCGTCGACCTGCGTCAGGACCCGGTTGCCGCCGATGCCGCGGATGTTGAAGCCGTTGAGGCCGAGCCGGGTCACGTTGTTCTCGACGTAGACTCCCGGCTCGTACTTGACGAGGTCGGCGAAGTCCTGCACGAGGCGCTCCTGGATCGTCTCGTCGTCGATGACCGAGACCATGCCGGGAATGTCCTGCACCGGCGCCGGCCGAAGGGTCGCGGTGACGGTGACCGCGTCGAGAAAGCTGAGGGGGTCGTCGCCGGGTTGCGGGGTTTCCCGATCCGGCTCGGCCGCCGGCCGGGTGGCTTTCTGCTCGCCGTCGGCGTCGGCCTGTGCCGCGGCGGCGCAGGGACAGAGCAGGAGGTGGATCGCTATCGCCAGCACCGAGACAGCGTGGTTGTGGATGGTGGGGCGCATGCGGCTCGCGATCCATTGTTCCACGGTTCGTCCGACGGTGCGCCGGGATGCCTGACCTGGGCGCCCTGCAAGGGAACGAGTTCGACTCGGCGCCCGCGGTTTCCCCGTCGAGGCCGGGGCTGCCCGTTCTAGGTGAGAATGAGACGCTTGGGACTCCCGCAGAGGCCGAACATCAACCGGGGCGGGCCGGGACCGCGAGCGTTTCACGGAGAGGCTGAAGTGACGAATCCCGTCAAGGTGGATCTCGGCCCCGTGCAGGAGACCCTCCTGATCCCCCTGCTCTCCCGCGCCAGGGAAACCGAGCGGCCGAACGGGCTGCTGCGGGACGAACGGGCGTGCGAGATCGTGCGCCGGCTCGACTACGACTTCACGAAGTGGGAGGGCACGCGCAGCCTCAAGGGCGCGGTGCTGCGCGCGCGCATGTTCGACGGCTACGTCGAGGGCTTCCTGGCCGCGCATCCCGAGGGCACCGTCGTCGAGATCGGCTGCGGCCTCGATACCCGATTCGACCGCGTCGACAACGGCCGCGTGCGCTGGTTCGACCTCGATCTGCCCGACACCATGGCCCTCCGGCGCCGCTTCTTCGAAGACGAGCCGCGCCGCACGATGGTCGACGCGTCGGTCCTCGACGACGCGTGGATGGACGCGGTGGCGGCGACCGGCGGCCCATGGATGTTCGTGGCCGAGGCGGTGCTGATCTACCTCGACGCGCCCGACGCGCAGCGCGCCATCGTCAACATCGCCAGGCGGTTTCCCGGCGCCCGCATCGCCTTCGACTCGATGGCGGCCCGGGCGGTCGACACCCAGTACAAACACGATGCCATGCGCCACCTCACGCGGGCGAGCTGGTTCCGCTGGAAGTGCGACGACCCGCGCGAGATCGAGTCGTGGGGCGCGAACCTGCGGCTCGCCGCGTCGAAGACGTTCTTCGACGCCGACCGCGACCTGGTGGACCGGCTGCCGCTCATGCTGCGCCTGACAATGCGGTACGTCCCGTTCCTGCTGCGGCGACAGGCGTCGTTGTATCGGCTGAACCTGGCGACCGTCGAACGAAACGCGGACGCGGCTTCCGGCGTCTGAAGCACTGGACGGACGGAGACCTTGGCCTCGAGTGAATAGAAGTACGCGAAGGTAACGCTCGCTTCGCTCTGGCAGAGCGGGCGAGCGCGGTCACGCGCCCGATCCCCCTGGATCATCGGGCACACAGAGCACGCGTGACGACATCCTGGCCCCCCAATCCCGGGGACGGCGTCGTGACGCGCCCAACGGAGAGACGACGTCATGACGAAACCGGGAACCCTGACATTCGCCTGCCTGCTGGGCCTGCCGCTGCCGGCGCTCGCGCAGGATGCGGCCATCACCGGCACGGTGGCCGACCAGACCGGCGGCGTCCTGCCGGGCGTGACCGTCGAGGCCGCCGGCCCGACCCTCGCGGACGGCCCGCGCGTGGCGGTCACCGACGGCGAAGGGCAGTATTCCATCGACGGCTTGCCGGCCGGCGACTACTCGGTCTCGTTCTCGCTGCCCAGCTTCGAGACGGCGCTCCGGGACGGCGTCACGGTGGCGGATGCGGACAGCGTCACGCTGGACGCCGTGCTGCAGTTCGCCAGCTTTTCCGAGGACGTGACCGTCGTCGGCAGCAAGCTCGACACCGGGCGGCAGGAGTTCGGCACGAGCGTAGCGTATCTGAGCGCCGAGCGGCTCGAGTCCGACGCCATCTTCACGGTCGAGGACGCCTTCGACCGAACCGCCAACGCGTTCACCGGCACCGCGGGATTCGGGGCCTACAGCATCCGCGGCGTCAACAACGCGGGCCTCACCGGGTCGTTCTCCGCCGCCAACGCGCTTGCTTCCGTGCTGCTCAACCAGACCGCTCTCAGCCCGAAGTCGGGCGACTACCTGAAGCCGTCGCTCTTCGACGTCGCTTCGGTGGAGATCCTGCGCGGCCCGCAGTCGACGTTGCAGGGGCCCAACTCGCTGATCGGCTCGGTGCTGATCAACTACAACAAACCGGCTTTCGACGGCTACGCGGGCCGGGTCCGCTTCGAAGGGGGCGGGTACGGCACGCTGCGCACCTCTATCATGCAGAACGTCGAGCTCGTCGACGACGTTCTCGCGGCGCGGGTCACCTACGAGAACCGCCAGGGGAACGGCGCCGTCACCAACGTGGTCCACGACGTCGACGACGTGCAGCGGACCGACGAGCAGACCGTCCGCCTGCAGCTCGGCCTGCGGCCGCGCGCCGACGACCGGGTGAACGTCGACCTGACCTGGCTGCACAACGACTCCGATTCCAATCCGTTCGCCCTCGTCGGCCCAAACCCCCGGACCGGCGCGGAGTTGTTCGATCGGCAGCAGAACTACAGCCGCCTCGACGAGTATCCGTTCACCTTCGACCTGGTGAACCTGGAGGCGTCGGCCGCGCTGACGGACCGCTGGTCGCTCACCTCGGTGACCGGCTACAGCGCGTTCGATCTGGCGCAGCGCTTCGACGGCGACCTGTCGGAGTTCGATTTCCTCAACGTCGATTCCTTCGGCAAGGACACCGTCGCGAGCCAGGAGGTGCGCGCCACGTACGGCGGCGACTCGGTCGACGCAATTGCCGGCCTGTTCGTCTCGCAGGGCGACTACGGCTCCGGTTTCAGCGGCGTCGGCATCTTCCCGGACGGCATGGGCGGCGTCGCGCCGTTCAACTCCCGCACGGACCTGAACGAGCAAGTGGATCAGTTCGCCGTCTTCGGCCGCGCCGAGTGGACCATCAGCGACCGCCTGCTCGCCACCGCCGGCCTGCGGCTCAACCGCGAGACCCGCGGGACCGACAACTTCGCGGACAACAACGGCTTCGTCAGCGAGCTGACCGGAGAGGAGACCTTCGACCAGTTGATCCCGTCCGCGTCGCTCTCGTACAGCATCACGCCCGACACGTCGATCGGCGCCTCGTTCGCACGCGGCTTCCAGGCCGGCGGCATCGCGTTCGCGGTCTTTCTCGGGCAGGCGGAGTCGTACGGCGAGGAGTACACCAACAACTACGAGTTCTTCCTGCGCCACCGCAGCGCGGACGGTCGGATCACCCTGAACGCCAACGTCTTCAGCATCGACTGGTTCGATCAGCAGGTTCCCTACACGCCGCCGGGCGGGTTCCCGCAGTTCGATCAGTTCATCGCCAACGTCGGCCAATCGCGCCTGCAGGGGTTCGAGGTGGAATCCGAGCTCTACGTCAGCCGCGACCTGCAGGTCTTCGCGTCGCTGGGCCTCAACGACTCGGAGTTCAGGGACTTCGTTCTCGACGGCGTGGACCTGTCGGGCAGAAGGTTCCCGAACTCGCCCGGCTGGAACACGTCGCTGGGTGTCGGCTGGCAACCGGCGGCCGGCCCGTTCGCGAGCAGCACGTTCAGCTTCACCGACACGGCCTACACCGAGATCTTCGCGCCCGACATCACGCGGCTGTCGAGCCGCAACCTGCTGTCCGGCCGGTTCGGCTACCGGTTCGCCGAGGGCTGGTCGATCTACGCCTGGGGCACGAACCTGCTGGACGACGAGTACGAGCTGGGCCTCTTCGATGGAACGGCGTTCGGCCTGCCCGGCGCCTACGGCCGCGTGAGCGATCCGCGCACGGTCGGCATCGGAGTCGACTTCGGCTGGTAGCCGCGAAGCGGCGCTGACCTGCTGCCAATAGCGAGCTTTCCGATGATCCAGTACTGTCAGATCGCGGAGATGCAGGGGCTTATGGCGGACGACGTCGGCCTGGAGGCCCGGCCCGGCAGGTCGCTCCTGTTCGCCGTCTATCCGGGAACGGAGCTCTCGAGCCTTGACCACTACATCCTGTTCTACGTCGGCAACGAGCCGCTGTCGTCCCGCCTGTTCCTCTGGGCCTGGCCGACCGCCCTGGGCGCCGGTATCAGCTTCGGATTGGTCTGCGCACTCGTGGCGGACGGGTCCTGGGACGTCACGGGGGCGCTCTGCCTGGCCGCTCCGGGCGCCTTCTGCCTCTGGCTGACGGCCCGGCGGCCGGTCCGCCGTCCAGGCGCACCGCTGGACACCAGCGGTGTCGGCACCGATCGAGGGCCATCTCCTGGACCGACTATCGACGGCCATCTCCGGAATGGCCAGTGAAATGGAGCACGCGATGAACAATGCCAATGAAGGCCTGCAGGTCACGAAGCTCACCAAGACGTACCCGGGCGGGATCCGCGCCCTCGACGCGGTCGACCTGACCGTCGCCCCCGGGCTCTACGGCCTGCTCGGTCCGAACGGAGCCGGCAAGAGCACCCTGATGCGGACCCTGGCCACGCTGCAGCAGCCCGACAGCGGAACGATCACGCTGGACGGGGTCGACACGCTCGCCGACCCCGACTACGTGCGGCGGCGGCTGGGCTACCTGCCGCAGCACATCGGCACCTACCCGACCGTCACCGGACGTCAGCTCCTCGATCGGTTCGCTTGGCTGAAGGGCCGGACCGACAAGGCCGAGCGCCGCCGCGAGGTCGCGCAGCTCCTCGAGCGAGTGAATCTCCGCGAGGACGCGGATCGCGCCGTCGCCACCTACTCCGGGGGCATGCTGCGCCGGTTCGGCATCGCGCTCGCCCTGGCCGGCAGTCCACGCCTGCTCATCGTCGACGAGCCGACCGCCGGTCTCGATCCGGCGGAGCGCAGCCGCTTCCACCGCGTGCTGGCCGACATCGCCGCCGACAACATCGTGCTGCTGTCGACCCATATCGTCGACGACATCGAGAGCCTGTGCGAACGGCTGTCCATCCTCGCGGACGGGCGAATCGTCGCCGAGGGAACGCCGGCCGCCCTGATCGCGCCGCTCGAAGGCCGCCTCTGGTCGCGCGTGGTGCCGCGCGACGAGCCGCTGCCGGACGCCGTGCTGCACGTTTCGGCGACCCCGGCGGGCTCGCTGGTCGTCGTCGAGGCGGCCTCGACCCCGGGGGAGGTCTGGGCGCCCCACGCGCCGCGGCTCGAGGACGTCTACCACGCGGCGATCGCCCGCGCCGGCGTGAAGGACGAAGAGGCTGCCGCGTGACGACGCTGCGCTTCATCGCCGCGGAAGCGTGGCACGAGATGCGCGCCGCCTGCCGGGGGCCGCTCATCCCCATCGTGTTCCCCGCCCTCATCGGCTACGTCGTGCTGGTGGTGCTGAACGCCGACTACATGCGCGCCATGGGCGGCACCAACGTGCCGCGCAACAGCCCGCACGTGGTCTACCTGATGCTGTGCGGACAGGCGGTCTGGCTGCTCTTCGCCTGGGCCTGGCTCTTCGGGCAGGCGGTGCTGCGCGACCGGACGGCCCGCCTGCACGAGGTGGTGCTGTCGGCCCCGATCTCGCTGCCCGCGCTGCTCGTCGGCCGCTACCTCGGGGTGCTGGTCGTCGCCTGCCTGCTGGTCCTGGCCACCGGCGTCGGCTTCCTGACCGTCCCCCTCCTCGGCGCCGTCGGCCTCGTGCCCCCCGAGGCGGTCGGCCCGCAGCCGTTCTTCGCGATCGGCCACTCGCTGCTGGTGCTGTCCTTGCCGTCGGCGGCCGGGTCCGGCGCCCTGTTCCTGTGCGCGGCCATCCGGACCCGGGGGCTCGCGGGGCCGTTCGCGGTGGCGACGGTCGTCATGCTCGTCTGGATGGTGGCGATGGTCCTGCTGCGGGGCGGCGACGCCAACCCCGCGCTCGCCACGTTCATCGATCCGTCCGGGTTCTCCGAGGTCGAGGAGCAGACCGTCCACCAGTGGACACCGCGGGAGAAGGCGGTCGGCGTCCTCGAGCTGACCCCGCTCCTCGTCGCCAACCGCGTCCTGTGGAGCGTTCCGCCGCTCATCCTGCTCGCGGTGGTCCTCCGGCGCGTCAGGCGCGAGCCCCTCGCGGTGGAATCGGCCCCGGCGGCGGCGGGGCGGGAGGGCGCCGCCGCCCCGGCGGCCGCCGCATCCGGCGTTTCCGGCGCGCCGCTCGGGGTCCCCACGGCGCCGTCGTGGGTGCGGGCCGCCTGGAACGAGACGGCCTGGCACCTCCGCCTCGCGCTTCGCGGATGGGGCACGCCGCTCGCGCTGTTCATACTCGTGGTCGCGGGGGCGGCGGGGACCTTCGTCAACATCGTCATGCACGCCGACGGCCCGTTCCTGGCCCGGCCGGCCCTGATCGGGCCGACGATCATCGAGTTCTTCTACCTGTCGATCGTGTTCATGGTGGCCGGGTTCGTCGGCGTCATGGCCCGCCGGGACGACCGCCCCGGCTACGGCGAGATCGCCGACGCCACCCCGGCCCCCCTCGGCAGCCGCGTGGCGGGCCTGAGCCTCGCCGCCGCCGCGGTCACCGTCCTGTTCTCGGTGGCGCCGGCGCTGTCGGTCTGGATCCTGTCCCTGCTCGCGGTCCCGGAGGCGTTCAGCCTGCTCGATCCGCTGCTCTCGTTCGGCCTCGTGCTCGCGCCGTCGCTGCTCGAGCTGTGCGCGCTGGTGCTGCTGGCCCACGCGCTGGTCCGCCACGCGGGGGCGGCGCACGCGGTCGGCATCATCTGTGCGTTCGTCGTGGTCATCAACAGCGAGGTGGGCGTCACCACCTATCCGCCGGCGCTGGTCGGCATCCCGCCGCAGGTGACCCTGTCGGAGTTCACCGGGTGGGCGCCCTGGCTGGGGCACGTGCTGACCGCCGACCTCTTCAAGCTCGCCGTCGCCGCCGCCGTCGTCGCGCTGGCGTGGGTCGCCCGGCCCCGCGGCACCGCGCTCACCGCGGCCCTCCGCTGGCGGGCCGGCGCGGCGAGGCTCGCCGGCGGCGCTGGCGTGCTGGCCGCGGCCGCCGTCCTGCTGGCCCTCGGGACGCACCGCGTGCTGCACCGGCAGCTCGTGACCGGCGGCTACGAGACCTCGGCGGCGGCGATCGCCGGTGACGCCGCGTGGGAGGGCCGCTGGTGGGCCGAGGCGGCGCCCTTCGCGGTGACCGGCGGCGAGGCGGCCGTCGAGATCGACCCGGCCGGGCGCCGCGCCGTCTCGCGCTGGCAGATCGAAGGCGTCCGTTCGTGGTCGGGAACGCTGCACGGCTCGCTGCCGGACGGCGCCGAGATCAGGGGCGCCGCCGTGAACGGCCGGGAAGCCGCGGCCACCGTCGCGTTCGACCACTTCGCGCTGCCGCTCGACGCCTGCGGTCCCGCGACGGGGGAGAGCGCGGGACCCGCCACCGGCCCGCAGGCGCCGTCGACGCCGGGCCTCGAAGCGCCCGGTTCCGCCGGTCCCGCGACGGCCGCCGGGGAGGCGGCAGAAACCGCCACCGGCGCGCCGGCGCCGGGCCCCGAGCCGCCCGGTTCTCCAGCCCAGGGCTGCACCGTGGAGCTGGAGGTGGCCGTCCGCAGCGAGGGCTGGTCGGCCGAGGGAGAGATTCCCTGGCTGCACCCCTCGGGCGCCTGGCTCCGCGCCGCCGACGTGCTGCCGTCGCTCGGGCACGACCCCGACCGCTTGGTGCGGGCGCCCGCCGAACGGCGGGCCCACGGCCTGGACCCCGTCCCCGGCGAAGCGCCCGCCGGGGCGCTGGCGGCGGCGGCCGGGGTGGCGCCGGCGGGCGACTGGCGCTGGTCGCTGACCTTCGCCGCCGAGAGCGGCGGCGCGAGCCGCCCCGCGGGGACCCGGACCGCGACGTCGGGCCGCACCGCCGGGCCGCTGGACTTCGCCGCCGCCTGGTGGCCGGGCGCCCCGGTCGAGACCCGCCGGGACGGCGTGGTCGCCCTGCACGGACCCGAGCGGACGCGCGACGCGGACGGCGTCCTCGACGACCTGGCGGCCATGCGCGCCTGCGTCGCCGCGACCCTGGGCCGCGCGCCGGCGGTGGGCGCGGTGCTTCAGGCGCCGCGCGAGCGCGGGGAGACGGCGCTCTACGGCGACCTGCTCTGGCTGCCCGAGCACGAGGGATGGGACATCTCGGGCGAGGGCTTCGGCCGCTGGCAGCGCCGCGCGACGATCGCCGCGGCCCTGGCCTCGCGCCAGCTCGCGGACGCCGCCGGCCTGCGGAAGGAGCCCGGGGAGGACTGGCTGCGGGTCGGCGTCCCTGGCTGGATCGGCCTCGAGTGTGTCCGGCGCGAGGACGGCGTCGCGGCCTGGCTGGCGCTGCAGGAGCGCGCCAGCGACCGGGTGGTCGAGGCGTTTGCGGCGCTCGAGGCGCCCGCCGTCGGCGTCGCGGCGGCCGGCGACGTGCCATGGGTGCGGCACTACACGCCGCTGGCGACGGTCGGCTGGGGCGAGGCGGTGGGTTCCGCCGGCGCCGCGGCCGCGGTCGGCGAGGTGGTGGCGCGCGTGCGCGACGGCGCGCCCCTGGCCGGCGCCCTGGGCGCCGCGGTCGGCGACGGCGCCGCCGAGGCGCTGCTCGGGCCGCCGGCGGCGTCGGACGTCCTCGTCGCCGAGGCGGAGCGGACCCTCGACGTCGCCGGGCAGCGCTGGACTTGGCGGGACGGCGGCTGGGAGCCGGTCGCCGCGACCATTCACGTGACCCGGCGCTTCGACGACGACGGCGGCCGGGAGCGGCTTGGCCCGGTGCCGACGACCGTCGACCCGGGCGATCCCTTCACCCTGATCGACGCCTGGCCGTCGTTCGAGCGGACGCCGGCCGACAACGTCTGGCGCGGCGGCGGCGATGACTGACGAACCGACCCGACCGGGCGCCCGCAACGAGGAGGCAGGGGCGTGAGAACGCTTCGTTTCGTGGCCGCGGAGGCGTGGTACGAGTTCCGGGCCGGTTGCCGGGGCCCGCTCATCCCCATCGTGTTCCTGGGCATCATCGCCTACATAATGCTGGTGCTGACGAACGCGGAGTACCTGCGCGAATATGGTTCGATCGACGTCCAGCGCAACAGTCCGCAACTCGTCTACCTGATGATAGCGGGGCAGGCGATGTGGGTGCTCTTCGTCTGGGCCTGGCTCTTCGGGCAGATCGTCGTGCGCGACCGGAACGCAAGGCTGCACGAGGTGGTGCTGTCGGCCCCGGTCTCGCTGCCGGCGCTGCTCGCGGGCCGCTACCTGGGCGCGGTGGCGACGGGCTGCGTGCTCGCGTTGTCGATGGTGCTCGCGTTCCTGCTGGTCCCCCTGCTCGGCGCGCTCGGCGTGGTTCCTCCCGACGCGGTGGGGCCGCAGCCGTACTTCGCGATGGGCCACGCGCTGCTCGTCTTCGTCGTTCCTTCGACCTTCGGCCTCGGCGCGCTGCTCCTGTGCGCCGCGATCCGGGCGCGGGGCATGGCCGGGCCGTTCGCGGTCGCGGCCGCGTTGATGCTGGTCTGGATGGTGGCGATAGTGATACTGCGGGGCGGCGACGCCAACCCTGCGGTCGCAACACTCCTCGATGCGTCGGGGTTCTCCGAGGTCGAGGAGCAGACCGATCTCTGGACGCCGCAGGAGAAGAGAACGGGCGTCATCGAGATGACGACGCCGCTCGTCGTCAACCGCGTGATCTGGACGGTCCCGCCGCTGCTGCTGCTGGCATTCGTGCTGCAGCGGCTCGGCCGGGAACGCCTGGCCCTGGAACCGGCGCCCGCGGCGTCGAAGCCGGATCGCGCCGCCACCGACCCGGAGGTCGAGTCCGCCCGTTCGGCCGCCCTGCCCGGCATCCCCGCGCGGCCGTCCTGGGTGCGGGCCACGTGGGACGAGGCGGTCTGGCATTTCTCGCTGGCCTTCCGGGGATGGGGCACCCTGCTCGCGGTGGGGCTGATCGCCGTCATGGGCGTCGGCAGCTCCTTCGTCCATATCGTCATGCACGCCGACGGCCCCCTGGTTCCGCGGCCCGATCTGATCCAGCCCCTGATGGGCGAGATGTACTACCTGATGCTCGTCTTCATCGTGGCCGCTTTCGTCGGCGTCATGGTGCGCCGGGACGACCGCCCGGGCTACGGCGAGATCGCCGATGCGACGCCGGCGCCGCTCGGGACCCGCGTGGCGGGGAGATCGCTCGCGGCGGCGGCGCTCACCATCGTCTTCACCCTGACCCCCGTCGTCGCCGTCTGGATCGTGCCGGCCCTCGCGGTCCCGGACTCCTTCAGCCTGCTCGACCCGCTGGTCTACTTCGGCGTCGCCTTCGCGCCCTCCCTGCTCGAGCTGTGCGCCGTGGTCCTGCTGGCCCACGCGCTGCTGCGCCATGCGGGGACCGCGCACGCCGTCGCGATGATCTGCGCGTTCGCGATGGTGCTCAACCACGAGATCGAGGTGGTCTCCTACCCGCCGGCCAACGTCGGCGTACCGCCGCACGTCGCCCTGTCCGAGTTCACCGGGTGGGCACCGTGGCTGGGCTACGTGGTGACCGCCAACCTGTTCAAGGTGGCCCTGGCCGCCGCGATCGTGGCGCTGGCGTGGATCGCGTGGCCGCGGGGCACCGCGCTCACCGCTCCGCTCCGCCTGCGCGCGGGCATGCGGAGGTTCGCCGGCGCGGCCGGCGCGCTGGCGGCGGTCGCCGTCGTGCTGGCCGCAGGGGTCCACGGCGTGCTGCACGAGCAACTCGTGACGCTGGGGGGCTACCGGTCCGCGACGGCCGAGACGGCGGACGACGCCGCCTGGGAAGCACGCTGGTGGGCGGATGCCGCGCCCTTCACGCTGACCGGCGGGGAAGCGCACGTCGTCGTCGACCCCGCCGCGCGGCGGGCGACCGCGCGCTGGCGGCTCGACGGCGTCCGCTCGGCGTTGGCCACGCTGCACGGGTCGCTCCCGCACGGTGCCGCCGACCCGCGCGCCACACTCGACGGCCGGGAGGCGCAGGTGACCGTGGCGTTCGACCACTTCTCGGTGCCCCTCGGAGAATGCGGCGCGGAAACCCGGGCGGCGGTGTCCGACGCCGAGCCCGCCGGCGCGCAGGGCTGCACGGTCGAGCTGGAAGTGGAGGTGCGAGGCGAAGGCTGGTCGGCCGAGGGAGAGACCCCCTGGCTGCACCCTTCCGGCGTGTGGCTCCGGGCCGCCGACCTGCTGCCGACGCTCGGCCACGACGCCGACCGCGTGCTCCGCGCGCCGCCGGAACGCCGCGACCACGGGCTGGCGGCCGCCGCCGCCGCCGCCGCCCCGGCGGCGCTCGCCCCCGCTTCGGGCGTCGCCCCGGCGGGCGACTGGCGCTGGACGGTGAGCTTCGCGGGCGGCCACGGGAACGGGAGCGAAAACGCCGGTTCGGCGACCGCCACGGAAGGCCGCACGCAGGGCCCGCTCGACTTCGCCGCCGTGTGGTGGCCGGACGCGCCGCTCGAGACACGCCGTGGCGGCCTCGCCGCCCTGCACGGACCGACTCGCACGCGCGATGCCGGCGGCGTCCTCACCGACGTGTCGCAGATGCGCGCCTGCGTCACGGCGGTGCTGGGCGCGGCCCCCCGGATCGCCGCGGTGGTGCAGGCGCCCCGCGAGCGGGGAGAGACGGCGCTCCACGGCGACCTGCTGTGGCTGCCGGAAGACGCCGGGTGGGACATCGCCGGCGCCGGTTTCGGCGGATGGAATCGGCGGGCGACCATCGCCGCCGCCATCGCAAGAGCCCATGTCACGACAGAGTCGGGCCTTCGCAAGGAGCCGGGGGCGGAGTGGCTGCGGGTCGGCGTCCCCGGCTGGGTCGGCCTGGAATGCGTCCGCCGCGAGCACGGCATCGACGCCTCGTTGGCCCTGCTGACCCGCTCCGGCAGTCGCGTGTCCGAAGCGTTCGGCGCCCTCGGCGCCCCCGCCGCAAGTGTCGCGGCGGCAGGGGATACGACGTGGGTGCAGGAGTACACCCCGCTGGCCACCGCCGGGTGGGTCGAGACGCTCGGACCCGGGCAGGCGGCCGGTGTCGTCCGCGCGGTGGTCGCGGGGGTGCGCGCGGGCCGGACGCTCGCCTCGGCCCTTGTCGGCGCGGCCGGCGCGGACATGGCCGAGGCGCTTCTGGGAGCGCCCGCCTCTTCAGACGTCCTCGTCGCGCGGGACGAGCGGACCCTGAACGTCGCCGGCCGGCGCTGGCGCTGGCGCGACGGCGGCTGGGAGCCGCTGGCCGCCGCCATCCACGTGACGCAGCGCTTCGACGACGGCAGCGGCGGCCGGCGGCGCATCGGCCCGGTGCCGACGACTGCCGACCCCGACGCGCCGTTCACGCTGATGGATGCCTGGCCGTCGTTCGAGCGGACGCCGGCCGATAATGTCTGGCGCGGCGATGGGGACAACTGACGGACGCTCGCGACGCTGAAGGACGAGGAGCAGGACAGTATGAAGGCGCTGCGTTTCGTCGCCGCGGAAGCCTGGCACGAGTTTCGCGCCGGCTGCCGGGGGCCGCTCATCCCCATCGCGTTTCCGGGACTGATCGCCTACCTGATGCTGGTGCTGCTGAACGCGGACTACCTGCGCGACATGGGGGCGACCGACGTGCCCCGCAACAGCCCGCACCTCGTCTACCTGATGATGGCCGGGCAGGCGATCTGGCTCCTCTTCGTCTGGGCCTGGCTGTTCGGGCAGGTCGTGGCGCGCGACCGGACGGCCGGCCTGCACGAGCTGGTGCTGTCGGCCCCGGTGTCGCTGCCCGCCCTGCTCGCCGGCCGCTACCTCGGCGCGGTGGGCCTTGCCTGCGTGCTGTCGCTCGCGACCGGAATCGGGTTCCTCCTGGTTCCCCCCCTGGGTGCGCTCGGCCTGTTTCCTCCCGACACGGTCGGACCGCAGCCGATCTTCGCCATCGGCCACGCGCTGCTGATCCTGACCCTGCCGTCGGCGGCCGGACTCGGCGCCCTGTTCCTGTGTGCGGCAATCCGGACGAGAGGGGTGGCGGGGCCGTTCGCCTGCGCGGCGGCGCTGATGCTGATCTGGATGATCGCCATGGTCGTGGTGCGCGGCGGCGACGCGAACCCGGCGATCGCGTCGCTCCTCGACCCGTCCGCGTTCGCCGAGGTGGAGGAGCAGTCCAACCTCTGGACGCCGCGCGAGAAGGCGGTGGGCGTCGTGCAGATCACGCCGCCGCTGGTGGCCAACCGCCTGTTCTGGATGCTCCCGCCGCTGCTGCTGCTCGGCCTCGTGCTGCCCCGGGTGGAGCGTGAACGGCTGACGCTGGAGGGGGCGCCCGCGGTGCGGGGGCCGGACGCCGCGGACGAAACGAGCGCGGAGCCGGCCGATTTCGACGGCCCGCCGCTCGGCGTCCCGCGGCAGCCGTCGTGGCTCGGCGCCACGTGGAGCGAGGCGGTCTGGCACTTCGCCCTGGCGTTCCGCGGGTGGGGAACGCCGCTCGCGCTGCTCATCCTGGCCGCGATGGGCGTGGGCGGCTCGTTCGTTCACATCATCCTGCACGCCGACGGCCCCCTCCTCCCCCGTCCCGATCTCATCGAGCCGATGCTGATCGAGTTCTTCTACCTCGTGATCGTGTTCATGGTGGCCGCGTTCGTGGGCGTCATGGCGCGGCGGGACGACCGCCCCGGCTACGGCGAGATCGCCGACGCCGCCCCCGCGCCCCTGGGCAGCCGGGTGGGGGGCCGCGCTCTCGCGGCGGCCGCGGTCACCGTCGTGTTCGCCCTGACGCCGGTGCCCGCGGTGTGGGTCGTGACGCTCCTCGCGGTCCCCGACGCCTTCAGCCTGTCCGATCCGTTCCTCTACTTCGGGTTGCGGCTCGCGCCGGCGCTGCTGGAGCTGTGCGCGCTGGTGCTGCTGGCCCACGCCCTCATCCGTCACGCGGGGGCGGCGCACGCGGCAGGCGTCATCTGCGCGTTCTTCATCGTCGTCAACCACGAGCTGGGCGTCACCAGCTACCCGCCGGCGGAGATCGGCGTACCGCCGAGCGCCACGCTGTCGGAGTTCTCCGGGTGGGCGCCGTGGCTCGACTACGTGCTGACCGCCGACCTGTTCAAGCTGGCCGTCGCCGCCGCGATCGTCGCGCTGGCATGGCTCGCGTGGCCGCGCGGGACGGCGCTCACCGTGCCTCTCCGCTGGCGTACGGGCATGCGCAGGTGCGCCGGCGGGGCCGGCGCGCTGGCGGCGGCCGCCCTCGCGGTCGCCATCGGGATCCATCGTGAGCTGCACGAGCAGCTCGTGACATTGGGCGGCTACGAGTCGGCCGCGACGGCGATCGCGGACGACGCCGCCTGGGAGGCGCGCTGGTGGACCGCGGCGTCACCCATCTCGATGACCGGCGGCGCAGCGAACATCGTGATCGATCCCGTCGAGCGTCTTGCGACCGCGCGCTGGCGGCTCGACGGCGTCCGGGCGCTCTCCGGAACGCTGCACGGTTCGTTGCCCGACGGCGCCGAGATCCGCCGTGCCGCCGTGAACGGCCGGGAGGCAGCGGTGACGGTGGCATTCGACCACTTCGCGCTGCCGCTCGACGCATGCGGTTTGGCGGCGGAAGGCTGCACCGTGGAACTGGAGGTCGTCGCCCGCGGCGAGGGATGGTCCGCCGAGGGCGAGACTCCGTGGTTGCACCCCTCCGGCGTATGGCTGCGCGCGGCCGACCTGCTGCCGACGCTCGGCCACGACCCCGATCGGCTGGTGCGGGCGCCTCGGGAACGGGCGGCCCACGGCCTGGCTCCCGTTCCCGGCGATGCCGCCGCGGGCGCACTGGCGCCGGCGGCGGGCGTGGCGCCGGCCGGCGACTGGCGCTGGAGGGTGACCTTCGCCAGCGCGGATCCAGGTGCGGAGCGCCCCGGCGGCGCCCGGATCGCCGCGACGGGCCGGACCGACGGGCCGTTCGACTTCGCCGCGGCCTGGTGGCCGGGCGCGCCGGTCGAGACCCGCCGCGGCGGCGTGGCCGCGCTCCACGGGCCGCAGCGCGCGCGCGACGCGGACGGCGTCCTCGACGACGCGACGGCGATGCGCGACTGCGTAGCCGCGACGCTCGGACGAGCGCCGGCGATCGGCACGGTGCTGCAGGCCCCGCGCGAACACGGCGGGACCGCGCTCTACGGCGACCTGCTCTGGCTCCCCGAGCACGAGGGATGGGACATCGCCGGCGAGGCGTTCGGCCGTTGGCGGCGCCGCGCGACCATCGCGGCCGCGCTGGCCGCGCGCGCGTTGGCGGACGCCGCCGACCTGCGGAAGGAGCCCGGAGAGGACTGGCTGCGGGTCGGCGTCCCCGGCTGGGTCGGTCTGGAGTGCGTCCGGCGGGAGGACGGGCTCGACGCGTGGCTCGCGCTGCAGGCGCGGGCCAGCGACCAGGTCATCGAGGCGCTGGGCGCGCTCGACGCGCCCGCCGTCGCGGTTGCGGCGGCCGGCGACGCGCCGTGGGTGCGGGAGTACACCCCGCTGGCCACGGTCGGGTGGGTCGAGTCCGTCGGGCTGGCCGACGCGGTCGGTGCGGTCGACGCGGTGGTCGCCAGGTTGCGAGCCGGCGCGCGGCTGGCCGATGCCCTGGCCGAGGCGGTCGGCGCCGGCACCGCCGAGGCGTTGCTCGGCCCGCCGGCGTCGTCGGACATCCTGGTCGCGCGGGCGGAGCGGACGCTCGACATCGGCGGCCAGCGCTGGCTCTGGCGCGACGGCGGCTGGGAGCCGTCGGCCGGGGCCGTCCACGTGACGCAGCGCTTCGACGACAGCGGCGACCGGCGGCGCATCGGCCCGGTGCCGACGACGGTCGCCCCGGCGGCGCCGTTCACGCTGATCGACGCCTGGCCGGCGTTCGAGCGGACGCCGGCCGACAACGTCTGGCGCGACGGCGGGAACGACTGACCGGTCCGCGACGGCCGGAAGGGAGACGGTCATGAACAACGGCGGCATCTCCTGGTTTGCCCGGAATCCGGTGGCCGCGAACCTGATGATGGTCTTCATCATCGTGAGCGGCCTCATTGCCAC
Organism: Acidobacteriota bacterium; assembly: GCA_009861545.1. Taxonomy (NCBI): domain Bacteria; kingdom Pseudomonadati; phylum Acidobacteriota; species Acidobacteriota bacterium. The sequence goes on from VXME01000135.1 coordinate 102,128, forward strand.
GACCACGGTCCGCGAAGAGGTGATGCCCGAGCTCGAGCTCGACTGGATCAGCATCCAGGTGCCTTACCTCGGCGCGGCGCCGGCGGAGGTCGAGGAAGGGGTCGTCATCCGCATCGAGGAGGCGATTCAGGGCATCGACGGCATCAAGGAGATCCAGTCCACCGCATCCGAGGGCAGCGCCTCGGTCATGGTCGAGCTCGAGCTCGGCGCCGATCCGCGCCGGGTGGTGGACGAGGTCAAGAACAACGTCGACGCCATCACGACGTTTCCCATCGAAACCGAGAAGCCCATCATCCGGGAGATGATCGCCCGCAGCCGGGTCACCGACATCTCCATCTCCGGGCCCACCGACATCTTCGCGCTGAAGGCGCTCGCCGAGGGCGTGCGCGACGAGCTCACCGCGATGCCGGAGATCACGCAGGTCGACGTGGTCAGCGCGCCGCCCTACGAGATCTCCATCGAGGTCTCCGAGGTGGCCTTGCGGCGGCACGGAATGACTTTCGACCAGGTCGCCGACGCGGTGCGGCGGTCCTCGCTGGATCTGCCCGGCGGGTCGGTCCGCACCGACGGCGGCGAGATCCTGCTGCGCACCATCGGGCAGGCCTACCGCGGCCACGAGTACGAGAACCTCGTGCTCTGGACGCGGGCCGACGGCAGCCGACTGCGGCTGGGCGACGTGGCGACGGTCGTCGACGGCTTCGCCGAGACCGACCAGCAGGCCCGGTTCGATCAACAGCCGACGGTTCTGGTGTCGGTGTTCCGCACCGGCGAGCAGAGCGCGCTCGACATCTCCGCCGCGCTCGAGAGCTACGTGGAACGCACGCGGCCACGGCTGCCGGAAGGCGTCTCGATGACGGTCTGGCTGAACGAGGCGGAGGTGCTGAACGACCGCCTGAGCCTGATGCTGCGCACCGGCGCCAGCGGGTTCGTGCTCGTCTTCATCGTGCTGACGCTGTTCCTGGAGCTGCGGCTGGCTTTCTGGGTCAGCCTCGGCATCCCCATCTCTTTCCTCGGCGCCATCGCGATGATGCCGTCGCTCGACGTGTCGGCCAACGTCATCTCGCTGTTCGCCTTCACCCTGGTGCTCGGGATCGTGGTCGACGACGCGATCATCGTCGGCGAGAACATCTACCGGCACCAGGAGGAGCACGGCGAGGGGCTGCGCGGGGCCATCGAGGGCGCGCGAGAGATCGCCAAACCGGTCACCTTCGCCGTCCTGACCACGGTGGCCGCGTTCATGCCGATGATGTTCGTGCCCGGCATGATGGGCAAGATCTTCCGGGTCATTCCGTTCGTCGTCATCCCGTGCCTGCTCTTCTCCCTGGTCGAATCGCTCGGCATCCTGCCCGCCCACCTGTCGCACATCCCGCGGCGCGGCCGGCCAGGCCGGTGGCGCCGCTTCCAGAGCTTCTTCTCCAACGGCCTGAAGCGTTTCGTGCGGAGCATCTACACGCCGCTTCTCGAAACCGCGCTGCAGTGGCGGTACGTGACGGTGGCGGTCGGTCTCTCCACCCTCATCCTGACCGGCGGGATGGTGCTCGGGGGCATGGTCAACTTCCAGTTCTTCCCGTCCATCGAAGCCGATTTCATGTCGGCGTCGGTGACCATGCCGCAGGGCACGCCGGTCGAGGCGACATCGCGGGCCATCGCCAGGCTCGAGGACGGCGCCGCCCGAGTTCGCGCGCGATTGCTGCAGGAGACGGGCATCGACTACTTCCGGCACGTCTCGGCCGCGATCGGCGACCAGCCCATGGCCGGGGCCGGCGACGTGCCGTCGGGTCCGATCGAGAGCCCGGCCGGCTCCAACGTCGGCGAGGTGACGGTCGAGCTGCTGCCGGCGGAGACGCGCAACCTCACCAGCGAGCAACTCGGCAACCTGTGGCGCGAGGCCACCGGTCCGATTCCGGAGGCGGTCGAGGTCGGTTTCTCGATGTCGATCATGGATCCCGGCGACGACGTCGACGTGCAGCTCGCCGGGCCGGACCTCGACCGGCTGCGGGCCGCCGCCGACGAGCTCAAGGTACGTCTGGCGGAGTACGCCGGCCTCTACGACATCTCCGATTCCTTCCGCGCCGGCAAGGAGGAAATGCAGCTCGGCATCAAGCCGGCCGCCGAGACCCTCGGTCTGACCCTGCAGGACCTCGGCCGCCAGGTCCGCCAGGCGTTCTACGGCGAGGAGGCCCAGCGCATCCAGCGCGGGCGCGACGATATCCGCGTCATGGTGCGCTACCCGCAGGACGACCGCCGCTCGCTCGGCGACCTGGAGAACATGCGCATCCGGACGCCGAACGGCGGCGAGGTGCCCTTCAGCCAGGTGGCCGAGGTGGAGCCGGGGCGCGGCTTCGCATCCATCCGGCGGGTCAACCGCAACCGCGCGGTCAACGTCACCGCCGCGGTGGACCCCGCGATCACGTCGGTCGCCGCGGTCATCGCCGACGTCGAGAGCCGGATCCTGCCGGAGGTGCTCGCCGGCTACCCGGGGGTGTTCTACACCTTCGAGGGCGCCCAGGCCGAGCAGACGGAGACCGTCGGCGGCCTGCAACGCGGGTTCATCCTCGCCCTGCTGATGATCTTCGCCCTGCTCGCCGTCCCGCTGCGCTCGTACGTGCAACCGCTCATCATCATGGCGGCCATCCCGTTCGGCCTGGTGGGCGCCATCTGGGGCCACATGGTCATGGGGCTAGACGTGACGATGATGTCGATGTTCGGCCTGATCGCACTGACCGGGGTCGTCGTCAACGACAGCCTGGTGATGGTCGACTTCATCAACCGCGCGCGGAGCGTCCATGCGGACCTGGGCCGCACCATCCGTCAGGCAGGCGGGCGTCCGGCCGACCGCCACCAGTTCGAGTCCGCCGGGCTGCAACTCGCCATCCGCGAGGCGGGCAGCAACCGCTTCCGTCCGATCCTGCTGACGTCGCTGACGACGTTCTTCGGCCTCGTACCGTTGATGCTGGAGCGCAGCATGCAGGCGGCGTTCCTCGTGCCGATGGCGGTCTCGCTGGCCTTCGGCGTCATCTTCGCCACCTTCATCACGCTGATCCTGGTGCCGGTCTCGTACCTGATCCTCGACGACGTGCAGCGCACGCTGCGGCGGCTGTTCGGATCGGAGGAGCCAGCCGAGCCGCCGGAGGCGATCGATGCCGACGCGGCGGCAACCGCAGGGACCGCGGCCTCGGCGTCCTGAGCATTGGACGGTGCCGGCGCAACAGGGAACGACAGGAGACGCCCGGGAGCGCGTATCAGGAAAGCGAGACGCGCGCGTGGGCCAGGCCGCCGGCGAACGCGCGGCGGATCGGCCGGATGAAGGACAGGAGCCAATAGAGGCGGATGCGGTGCGGGAAGGGATCGGCGTAGGTCTGCACCGTGACCGGCTCGAGGTTCGGAATCGACCGCAGGAAGCCGGGCAGATCATCGACCGTTATGCCCCAGGGCATCGGCGGCGCCGTGTAGCGTGCGGTGACTTTCATCCCGTTCGCCGTACGCCGGGAAGCGATAGGCGGGATCGTGTCGAAGAAGATCTCCGCGCCGCGAAAGCGCTCGGCGATGCGGGCGAGCAGGGCGCGCACCTCGTCCTCGGTGAAGTACATCAACAGCCCGGCGGCCGTGATGAAGGGTCGCGCGCCGGCGGGGACGGCGTCCATCCACGTCGGTTCGAGCACCGACCCGGCCACGTGCGCAGCACGCGGATGGGAGGGCAGGAGTCGTTGTCGCACCCGGATCAGCTCCGGCAGGTCCACGGTGATCCAGCGCACGCGATTGTCGTCCACGCGCCAGAGCTGGCTGTCCAGTCCTTCGCCGAGCCCGACGACGACCGGCTCTTCCGGTGTCCGGGACAGGTAGTCGCGAATGAGGTCGTCGCCAACGCGGGCTCGAATGGGATGAAACGCGGTCGGCCGGCCGAAGTGGCCGGGGAAGTCGTAGTCGATGCGTTCCACGAGCTCGACCGCGAGCGGGTCGTCCACCAAACGGTCGGCGCGCGGCATGTCCATCGCGCGGTTCCACAGCGTCCAGAGCGCCGTTTCCGGCACGCCGGACAGGTCAACGGTGTCCGGCGATGGCGAACGGTCCGCGGGGGAGGAACTAGTCGCCGGCATTGGTCGATGTGGAAGCTGTGCCAAGGTCCTGGTCCGACCGACTGATCATGTCCGTCATTCGGACACTTCCGTCCGAGGCGTATCGCAAGACGGCAGCATGAGGGGCGCCAGCGGCGCTTCGAGCCTGGCCCGACCTTCAGCCGTCCTCGTGACTTCCATGGACCACTGAAACCAGTCCCCGAACGCCGCGAGCTGCTGCCGAGGCGCGTCCGCCGCCTGCGCGCCGCCGGGTTCGCCCACCACGGCCAGGGTCTCCGGATCGATCGAGCGCTCGCCGCTCCGCGTGACGGGAACGGGAAGGGCATCGACCATCGCGCACAACCGGTCGGTGCAGGCCTGCGCATCCACCTGGACCCAGCCGCCGGGGTCCGCGCGCTCGACGGGCGCGGCGAAGAACGAGCGGTCCTCGAAGCCCCACGTGTACCAGCGGATGTCGGGCTGCGACAGGTCGGTCGGGACCGTCTGCCGCCAGGGAGACGCCAACACCAGCTCGGGTGACGGCGTAATCCGGGTGGGAAGCTCGGTATCGGGCCGGTCCCTCCCCGTCGCCTCCCGGGCGCGCTCGACGTTGTCCATCGCGTAGGTGTGCCAGCCCGACTCGTGCTGCACCTCGACGACCAGCCAGTCGCCCTCGATCCGCGCCGCGTAGGTCACCGCGATGTTCTCGCCGAACCAGACCTCCTGCGGCGCCGGCGCGTCGGTTTCCTGCGCAGCCGCGGATCCGGTCAGGCCGGCCAGGAGCACGGGCAGCAGCAGGGCGAACGTGTTCCGAACTGTGGCGATGTTCATTGCGGGACTCCCGAAGCTTTGGGTTTGCGGTTCAGGCTTCCGTCCGATTCTTCCTGGTGTTCCTGCAGCCACGTGGCGGTCAGCGCCGTTCCAATCATGCAGACCGTGAACCAGCCCGTGAAGAGGGTGAGGCCGACCAGCGTACCCATCGCACGCGCGAACAGGAACGCAGCCAACGCGAGCCCGGCGTAGCCTGCCGACTGCAGGCCCCGCTTCCCGCCGACGGACAACTCGGTGGAGAACAACAGACGCTGGTGCCGTCGCATGGCCACGCACAAGGCCGCCGTGGCGACGGGGGCGAGCACCAGCGCGAGCACCAGCGTCATCTACCGCCCCACACTGGCCTCGACCATCGGGGTCGCTCTGTGGGACGCGGTCCGACCCGCCTGGCGGGCGCCGAGGGCGATCGCCACCAGCACGGCCACGACCCCCGTCGCGATCGCTGTCAGATCGACACCGGCCAGGGCCCAGTTCCCCGCGAGCAGGGTCACGCCCAGGTGCAGGTTCGTGGTGAGCCAGTTGACCACCGGCAATCCCAGAAACACCGCGGCCACGAACCAGCACTGCTCCGGCCAGGCCCGCTCAATCGGACGCGCCACCGCGTGCACGAAACATCCCAGCCAGGCCAGGAACATGCAGTGCACCTCCCGGTCGGCGCGCCCGGCCAGCTCGACGGGCAGCAGGCGATTGGCCCAGAAGTACACGCCGACCGCCGCCGGCAGCCCGACGATGGTCGCCACGTTCATCCGCTCGACGAATCGATAACCCAGCCCCGGGTCGGCTTCTTCCGTCTTCGGCTTGCGTTTCTGCACCCAGCAGATCGCTCCGGGTGGCGATCATCGCGCTGCCCAGCAACCCCGACAGGAAGTAGAGCCAGCGGAGGAACGGCGACGCGAACAGGCCTTCGTGCAGGCCGATCATGGCGCCGGCGAAGCCGAGCGCGGCGTTCGGCACGCCGGACGTCGTACCGATGTACTCGCCCGTGGCGCCGTCGAAGTTCATTGCGTCGCCAATCACGCTGCCGCCGGCCGTGCGCTGGACGGTGACGACGCTGTTGGCGTCGCCCGGCATCTCCACCCGGATGAACGCGATCCGATCCTCGCCCCAAGCGGCGGCGGCGTGGCGGGCCAGCGGTTCGAGCGGCACGAGCGGCGCCGCCGTCCCGGATCGCACGACGACCTGTTGCCCGAATGCCTGCTCCGGCAGGCGGGCGATGCGCTCGGTGTCGAATCCGTAGCCGCCCAGGACGATGAACGGCATCCAGAAGAGCCCCAGGGTGAAGATCTCGGTGTCGAAGTAGCCGAGGGTCCCGGTCACGAACAGGAAATAGAGCAGCCAGCAG
>VXME01000136.1 GCA_009861545.1 Acidobacteriota bacterium
CGGCGGCGCGGACGGAGCTTCAGGCCATCGAACAGGCGACGGCTTCCCGAGTCGCGGCGGTATGGGCCGAGCACGACGCCGCCTGGACGCGCTGGCGCGACGACTATCCCGGACGGCTGCGCTTTCCCTACCGCCTGGACGAGGTGGCCTTCGCGCCGCCGTTCGAGATCGAGGCGCTGTGGCACGACGGACGGTTCACCTACCTGCGCTCGCGGGCCGAGGAGTCGCCGGCGCTCTACGAGCTGCGGGAGGCTGACAAGCGCTTCGGCCGCCGCAGCCTGGAGCCGAGCCTCGTCTCGTACGAGGTGTTCGACGACGGGCTGTACGTCGCCGACCACGTGCTCGGGCCGGGCCGGTTGCGGATCGGCGACTCGGAGACGGGGTGGACGCTCGACCGGCCGAAGCCGCGGTGGACGTGGAAGACGCGCGCGATGGTCGGCGGGATGCTCGCGGCGGTGGCCGCCGTGCTCGTGCAGGGGGTGGCGCGATGAGGGCCTGGGCAATCGCACTCGGATGCGTGCTGACCACCTCGCCGGCCGCGGCGCAGGGGCTGCGCGTGGCCGCCGCACCCGCGGATGCGCCGGTCACGGTGACGACCCGCGTGCGCCACGTCACCACGGTGGCGCTGCCGGAGACGGCCGAGATCGTCGAGGCTGTCGTGGGCGACGCCGAGCGCTGGGACGTGTCGGCGGCGGCGCACCTGGCGTTCATCCGGCCCCTAGTCCCCGCTGCCCGCTCGAACCTCGTGCTGCTGACGGCCGCGGGGGACATCGTGCCGCTGACGCTGGTCGAAAGCGCGGATGCGCCGGTGGACACCGTCATCCGCGTCGGCCACGGCTCGGCCGGGCCGTTCAGCGGCGGTCCGTTGCTGACTTCCGCCGAGGCCGTCGCCGCGACGGCCGCCCGCGCGGCCGAGGCATGGGAAGCGGTCGCGGCGGCGGAGGCGCGCGGGGCCGAGCGCATCGAGGCGGCCCGCTCGGCGGCGCAGGCCGCACTGGACGCGCGCCGCGAAGCCTATCCGCGGCAGGCGCGCTTCGACTACCGCTGGACCGCCGAGGCGGCCGGCTACCCGTGGCTGGTCGAGGGGATGTGGCACGACGGCCGGCGGACCTACCTGCGGACGCGGGCGCTGTCGCCGGACCTCTACGAGCGCGTGGACGGCGAGCTGGAGCGGGTCGCGGTGTCGGAAGTGCTCGACGGCGTGCTGCACGTCGTCCCGCGGGTGCTCGGGTCCGGCGCGCTGGAAGTCGGCGAGCGGCGGCTGCGGTGGACGGCCGCACCGAGAAAGGCAGGCCCGTGATGGCGAAGTGGAAGCAGGTGCTGCAACCGCCGGCCGGGGCGCTGCCGGGGAATCTGGTCACCAAGGCCGGCGTGGGCGTCATCGCCGTGCTGCTGGCCGGGCTCGTGCTGAGCCAGTCGGGCGGGGACGAGGAAGCCGAGGATGCCGGCGCGGCCGAGCCGGAGGTCACCGGACGAGGCATGGTCGGGCAGCTCCGGTCGCGGCTGACGCAGCTCGCCGAGCAGCGCCGGGTCGAGGAGGACGACGGCGGGGAGTCTGGTGACACCCATCCGCCGCAACTGCCGCCGGCTCCGCCGGGGCCGGGCGGCGCGGCGTCGGAGGACTCGTCGTCGCTTCCGACGGCCGGCGAGGTGGAGCTGCGCGAGCGGCTGCGGCTGGAGGCCATCGAACGGCGCGCCCGGTCGCTGCGCGCGCCGAGCGTCGTGCAGACCTTCCGGGACGAGCCGCGTCGAGGCGGCGGCGACATTGTCGACTCGGACCGCAACGGTTCAGGGGGAACGGCGCCGGCTGCGCCCGCCGTAGGCGCTGGCGATGCCGGCACGGCGTCGAGCCTGCCGCCGCCAGATCCGGCCGCCATCGCCGACCGGATGCAGGGCGCGAACGCGGCGCTGCTGGCGGGGCTGGCCGGCGGCGGCGAGGCTGCGGAGCCGGCCGCACGCACCGTGCCGGGCGTGACCGGGCCGCCCGTGGGCGCGACGGCGGAGCCGGCGGTGGTGAAGGTCCCGATGGACCCCGGCGGATGGGAGCGGGTCTACGAGGGGTCGGTGTTGAGCGCGGTGCTCGTCACGCAGCTCGACGGCGACTTCGCCGGCCCGGCTCTCGCGCAGGTCGCGATCCCGTTCTACTCGCGAGACCGCCAGCGGATCCTCGTGCCGCGCGGCGCACGGCTGCTCGGCGCGGCCGAGGCCGTCCGGCACCAGGACCAGAGCCGGCTGGCGGTCGGCTTCCACCGGCTCGTCTGGCCCGACGGCCGCTGGGTCGACCTCGCCTTTCACGGCCTGAACGCCATCGGCGAGAGCGCACTGGCCGACCAGGTGGACCGGCACTACGCGTCGACGTTCGCCGCCGCCGGCGCGGTCGGCCTGCTCGCCGGGCTGACGCTCCAGGGATCCGACCCGTACGCCGGCGGCGGGGCCGGCTTCCGCGCCGCGGCCGGGCAGGGCTTCGGCCAGTCGGCGACGCAGATCCTCGGGCGGTTCCTCAACCGCCTGCCCACGGTCACGGTGCGCGCCGGCCACCGGCTGCGTGTCTGGGTGACCTCGGACTTCCTCGTGCCGCGGCCCGAGCCGCACCCGGAAAGGATGTACCGGAAATGACGAACAGATGGCGCTTGTTGATTGCAGGCGTGGTGGCCGCCGTCGCGATCGGAACGTGGTCGAGCCGGCGCGCCGAGGCGTGCCTGTTCGGCTCGTGCGACGCGATCATCATCGCCAACCAGGTGACGCAGATCGCCCACATGGTGACGCAGATCTCGAAGATGGTCGACCAGCTCCAGTCGCTCGACGGCGTGCTGGCGACGACCACCGAGCTGGTTACGTCGAACGACATCGGCATGGGCAACATCGGCCGGCTGCGCGAGGTGACCGACGCCGAGTGGCTGATCGGCCGCCACGGCATCGGCCTGTCGACGAGCACGAGCGCGGGCGGCGTCGGCGCGTTCCTCCAGCGGATTCCCGGCGTCACGGACGAGGCCGGCTGGCTCGACGTGCTGGCCGCGCCGAGTCTCGGCGACCCGGCGGCGGCGACGGTGCTGCTGGGCGGGCGGCCGGCGACGGAGACCTCGGCGGCCGAGCCGAGCACATTCCGCTCGTGGACCGCTCCGAGCGGCCCGGCCTGGTCCGGTCCCGGCCGCAACGCGGCGCGCGAGGCGCTCGACATCCTCGGCGACGTGGCCGAAGGCACCGCGACCTGGCGCACCGTGTGGGACGACATCGAGGCGGCGCTGCCGCCCAGCGTGACGGCCGCTGACCTGCGGGGCCTGCGGCTCGCGCGTCAGGTGGCCGATCGAGTCGTGCGCATGTGGCGGCGCTCGGAGCGGCGGGCGGCGGCCGAGCTGACGCACGCGCACGCCGTCGCCGAAGCCGCGTCGACCCTGGCCGTGCAGGTCGGCGAGTCGGCGGCGCACCTGTCGGACCTGCGCGACGACGACCTGATGCGGACGCAGCGCGTCGACCAGGCCGCCCTGGCCAACGGCGTGACGCAGACCGAGTTGCTGCTGGCGCAGGCGCAGCTTGCCGCCTACGAGGCGGCGCGCGAAGCCCGCGAGCGCTACGAAGCCGAGCGGGCGCGGCGCGAGGCGGCGGTCCGTTGGCAGGCCGACAGCGTGCGGGCGCGGACCGAGCACGATGTCTTCATCGCGGATCTGGCCGCGGCCGAGTCCGCCGTCATCGACAGCCACCGGCGCGTCCCGTCGCCGTCGGACTGGTAGTCCCGGTCGCAACCTCGGAAGGAACGACGCAGCCATGACGCCAATCGACCTACTGCTGATGCTCCAGCAGGCGTCCGTCCTCACCGACCAGCTGATGGCCTCGGTCGCACCCGCCGTGGCCACGGCCGGGATGCAGCTCTGGCAGGGCCTCGCGCTGATCGTCGTCGTCTGGACCGGCGCGCAGATGGCGCTCTCGGGCCACGGCGTCAACATGGCCGCCGTCGTCCGCATGGTCATCGGCCTGTCGATCCCGCTCGGCATGCTCCGCTTCTACACGGCGCCGCTGCCGGGGACCGGCCGGAGCGTCCCGGACCTGATCACGGGGATGGGCGACTGGCTCCAGGGAATGATCGTCGCCGACGCCGGGACCGCGATGCTGGAGCAGCTCGGTCTCGCGACCGGCGCGTGGCGGGAGCTGTTCGCCGGCCAGGGGCTGTTCGGGAGCCTTGCCTCGTTCGGCTGGAACGTCGTCGCGGACCTGCCGGGCGTGCTCGACGCGGCCTTCGACCTCTTCATGACGCTCGGACTGATGGTCGTCCTCCTCATGGGTCTGGTGGTGGTCTTCGCGCTCGGGCAGGCGCAGGTCATGTGGGCGCAGATCGCGCTCTCCATCGCGCTGGTGCTCGGCCCGGTGTTCATCCCCTGGATGCTGGTGCCGCAGCTCTCGTTCCTCTTCTGGGGCTGGTTCCGAACGGTGCTCGTCTACTCGCTCTATGGGGCCATCGCGGCGGCGGTCTTCCGGGTCGTCACCGAGCTGGGGATGTTCGTCGTGCAGGGGTGGACGGGCGACGTGTCGGCCGACGTGGAGTGGGCGGGGCCGACGGGGATCCTGACCGCGATGCGGCGGTCGCTGGTGACGATCCCCTACATCGTGGCGGCGGGGCTGGCAACGATGAAGGTGGGCGAGCTGACGCAGATGCTCGTCTCGGGCTCGGGCAACGTCGGCTCGGGCGCGTCGGGCCGCGCGGTGCAGACGGCTGCGGCGGCGCGCGTGGTGATGACGGGAGGCGTGTGATGGCGGCGCGGGAGTTCGCGGAGATCTGGGGAGAGCAGATGCACGCCGCGCGGCATCTGCGCGTGGTCACCGGGGCGCTGGCGCTGGTCGTCCTGGTGCTGGCCGTCGCGCTGGCACGGCTCGCGTGGGCGCCGCAGCCCAAGCCCCTGGTCGTGCGCGTCGACGAGGTCGGCCGCGCCGAGGCGGTCGCCTACGAGGCGATGGAGGCGCAGGCCGACCCGCTGGACCCGACCACGGGCTTCTTCCTCCACCGTTTCGTCGTCGACCACTACTCGCGCCGGCAGGGCACGGTCCGCGAGTACTGGGAGCGGTCGCTCTGGTTCCTGACGCCCGAGGTGGCCAACGCCGCCTACGCCGAGCAGGCCGAGGACGTGGCGGCCACCGCGGTCGGGCTGGCCGACGAGGAGCTGCACGTCGAGGACGTGGCCGTGCGCATCCTGCCGCAGCCTGCGGAGCCGCACGGCGCGGCGGCGACCTTCGACCTGGTGCGCATGCGCGGCGGCG
>VXME01000137.1 GCA_009861545.1 Acidobacteriota bacterium
ATTCGAGAGATATCCTGTAGAATCAACCACTTGCGGGGTTTTCTGTCGGACACTAATTCTCCTGACGCTCGGGGTCGTCGCGGAGGAAGTCGTGGAGGCACGGAGTTCTCCGCGCCCGTACAGAGCAACTCGTTTCTGGACTCCATGAGAAGAGGAGTCGATGAAGAGACGGATCTTCAGTGCACTGGTTGCAACGGCGATCGCTGCTGTCACGATACTCCTGACGATCGGCACCGTGGAGGTCGTGGACGCAGCGAGCCGGTGCTACCTCGGTGGTCATCTGTACAACCGCAACCGGCAGATCGCTCAAGGAGGCAGGATCTCGGCCGAGTGCCCGAAGGAGTACCCGGTCCCTACCATTCACACGCCGCCGTTCGGCAACTGGGGCGTGTCATCCCGCTTCGGAGGCCGCCGGGACACGTTCCAGTTCGCCGGTTGGAAATGGTCCGACCGGAAGTACCAGTGGAACTCGTGCACGACGCACATCGACTACGACCCTCCGTCCGCCGGCCACTACAACCGACCGCGCAGCGACCGGCGCTGGTGGCAGGAGACCAGGGTTGGTGAGCAACGAGTCAACTCCGCATGGTTCGACCGCGGCAGATCCGGTCAGACGTGCCGGCAGCGGTGGGACAACAGGGTGTACTCGTTCAACAACCTACAGGTGGTTCTGTACGAGCTTGATCCTTGGGACAGAGATGACAAGGTGGCGACGCTGAAGTACGGCGACGTACGGGTTCGACTGGACTGCTCGAGCACGTGGAGGTGCGAAGGCAATTCAGGCTGGAAGTGGGAGCGATCGGTCTCGCCGTCGAACAGCAAGGTGTCGGCGCAGCACTACGTGTTCGTGTCGACGACCGGAAGGTGAGAGCCCCGATGAATACGAAGAGGAAGATGATTGCGGTGCTCGCCGCGGGCGCGGTCGTGACGTTCTTGTCGATCGACGAAGTCGAGAACCAGGGGGCGCCAAGTGACGGGCGTTGTCGCGCGCACGCCGAGCGGCCTGGCGACTGCCGGCAACCCGGTTCAGAACGCCCGTGTCGAGTACTTCGAGGACGGGGCCGACGACAGCACCGCCCTGGTCGCGACGACCGACCAGAATGGACGCTTCGCGTTCCCTGCTGGAGGTTCCGGAATCGTGACGGCGTCGAAGTCCGGATTGGCGACGATCAGCGTCGGTTGGCGAAGCGGCACCGGCGCGCTCCGGATCGAGTTGCCGCCACCGGCCACGCTGACCGGGCGGGTCTACGACATGGCGAGTCGCAGCACCATCGTTGAGGCGCACGTCTCGGTAATGGTCGACCACCCGGTCAGCCCGCGCTCGAGCGCAGTCCTCACGGACAACGGCAGCTTCGATTTCGATGGGCTCCCACCCGGCTCGGCGGTTCTGCTGGTCCAGGCCCGAGGATACGCACCGACCGCCGCGACCGCTACGCTCACCGGCGGAAGAAGCCGGAACGTCGAGGTCGGCATGCTGCTGGAGGGCTCAGTGACAGGAAGCGTCGTCGACGCGCAAGACAACGCTGTGGGCGGAGCCCTCGTCGAGATCGAGTACCAGGGTTTCACCGACGCCGCTCTGTTGTCGAGCGGCGTCAGCGGGTACGTCCTGACCGGGGATGACGGGAGGTTCCTCGTCACCGGCATCGTCCCCAACGAAGGGTTCTCGATCTACGCTGAACTCGAAGACGGAAGCCGCTCGGACAGTCAGACGTTGACAGCGACGCCCGGCACCCTGATCGAAGGCGTCGTCTTGACGATCGATTGACATGATCCGGACGCTTACCGGACTGGTGGTGGTAGGGGCGCTACTCGGCGCCCCGCCGCCCGCTACGGCGCAAGAGAACAGCTTCGGCTTCATCTACACACCAAGCCTGTCGCTGCACGACGAGAGCACGTGCTGTTCCGGAGCTGGGACGTGGATCGCGATCGGTCGGCTGCATGTCGAGCACGTCCTGGCTTGGGACAGCAAGTGGCAGAAGATCGCAGCCGAGTACGACATCCCTGAAGCCACGGCGTCGGAGAAGGTGGACGGTCACGCTCTGACGGCTCTCTGGACTGTGCGGTCGTGGCGTCCAACGGAACGCCTGCAACCTCGGTTCCAGATCGGCGGGCGCTACGCCGCGCCTATCACGCCCACGGACGAGCCGTGGGGCTTCGGAGCCGGCCTGACGGTGGACTACATTGCGGGGCCGGCCGTCCTGCACGGTGCCTTTCGTGCGCTGCTACCGGCGACGCCCGAGTTTCGGTTCGGTTTCGGCTTTCGGTTCTGAAACTGCGCTGCGCGGTCAGACCCGCTCCAGGCATGCACGCGCCCGCATGCGGATATACATGTGCGAGCACGGTGCCGACCGGCCAGATCCGCGAGTTGGCTCTTCAAGCGGGCTCCGCGGCTTCGTCCATCTGCATTCCGCGATCACCTTGTCGCGGCCCTTTGGCCATGCGTCAGATTCGGGCGGTCGCGGGATGCAACCGCGCTCCGGGTCTGGGATTTGCGGCCGGCGCAACAGTCAGCCGAGCCAGCGCAGAGCCCAGCCGGCAGATGGCGCGGCACCTGCGGCGCGAGGTGTACTACACGCCACGCGGGGAGAGCGCGGAGACCCGGGCCGAACGCCTGGAGATGGTCAACCGGCACGACGCTGCTGCCGGAGGATGAGCCGTACCGTTTCCAGGCGCGGCTGTCAGGCGTCCGGCGATCCCCCGCGGTTGAGCAGGTGCGAAGTAAGCATCCGGACATCTTGCTCTACGTCCCGGACATCCTGCTTCACGTCCCGGACGTCCTGCTTCACACCGTCGACGTTCTTCGTGATGCCGGCGTGCGCTTCCTGATTCTCGGCCTTGAAGTTCCGCAGCTCGGCACGGACCGACGTCAAGGTGACGCCCAGCCACACGAGCGCTGCGACCATGCCGACGCCGACCACCGGGCCGTCCAGAGAGAGCAGGCGGACCAGGTCCATGAGATCAAGCTACCACGTTCATCCACGTACAGTCCACGTGCGGGGAGTATGAACGAATCGGCTTGGAGTTGTCCCGTTCACCGAGTGGTCGCTCCGGCGTACGCGTCTACCGGCGGGCACGCGCACTTCAGGTTGCGATCTCCATGGGTCGTCGAGGCGGCCGACGGCGGGCCACGCCGCCGGCGCGTCGGAACGACCCGCTGGGCCGCTACCGCAATGGGTTCTGCCATTGCAGGTCGCCGAAGCGGGCGAAACCGCCGTCCGTCGAGCACAGGACGAGGCCGTGCTCGATGGCCAGGGCGGCCAGATGCGCGTCGGACACAAGATTCGCACGGCCCTCCGCGCTCGCCAGTAGCGGGGCGAGAATCGCCTGGTGGCGCTCCGTCGGGAGCGGGACCCAGACCGACTGCGTCGCGAGCCAGGACTCTGCCTGCCGCCACGCGGCGGATACCGCGACGGGCCGATCGAAGACGCGCGGATTGCTGACGATCCGCACGAAAGCCAGCAGGCTCGGCCACGGAAGACCCACGGGCGCGGCCGCGTTGATGCGCCCATCCAACCACGTGCGCGCCCGCTGATGCTGTGGGAACGAAGCCACGTGCGCGTAGACCAGGAGGTTGGCGTCGACGAGGATCACCGGAAGTCTTCGCCTTCCGCGACCGCGAGCACGTCGGCGATGTCGTCCAGGCTGCCGATCCGGCAGGACCCGAGGTCCACGGCGGGTGTCCGGTAGATCGACGGCGGGCCGGCCGGAGCCGCCATCGCGAGCAGCCCGCAGCGCAGGGCTTCGTTGACAATCGCCTTGAAACTCTGACCGCGCACCCGCTGCATGCGTTCGGCCAGGGCCGCCACGTCGCGATCCAGAGTCAGGGTAGTACGCATACATCAGATCATACGTAGTATGATGCGTTGATGCCGACGGGCTGCGATACGGTCAGCCAGGAGCTTCGTCCGTCGGATTTCGGCTCGCCGGGCCACTCGCTCTGGACTGTGTGGTGTGGGTATTTCGGTGAAGTGGAACAGCGATTCCGGGGATCTGGGACCCGGATTCCGGCGAAGCGGAATGCTCGTCGGAGCGTAGAGACGTTGCTCAGTCAGTTCCCTGTGGGCGGTCCTCACTGATTCGAATACCAGTCCACCAGCAATACGGTGCCGGTCGCGATCCCGCCGAGGAACATCGCGCTCAACGCGCAGATCCCGCCGAGACTGATCTCTTCGCTCCCCGTGGCGACGGCGCCCATTCCCATCAGGCAGCCGGCCCCGCCGACTGCGATCCCGGCGACGATGGCGTTGTGCCTGGTACGGCTGGTCTGCCGCTCGTCCGGTTCCTGTTCTGGAGTCACGACCGGTTCCTGCATCCTCCATACGTCCACTGCCGGCGACAGCTCACGGCCGGACCAAACCAGCATGGCGGTCGGCTGCACGACGAGCGGTATGTGCAGCAGTGGCGTGACGGTCAAGCCAGCGCGCAGCGACAGCCCATCCCGGATGCGGCGCGTGGCGAGCGCTTCCACGTGCCAATACGGCATGAATGCCAATGACCGGAACGGTGCTGCCTCGGCTGGTCGGCGGTAGTGCCAGGTCCACAGCCCGGCCCCGAAGCCCAGGTGGTTGAAGCTGCCGTCATCGCGAATCCACCTTCGCCGCCACGTAACGTGCCCGACGTAGACGGTCTCCCTGTCGTCGTAGTGCGGGACCGCCACGACGCCAGCGGCCCAGCCTTTCCGCTCATCGTACCAGTTGGTCCAAGCGGCACTGATGCTGGGGGTCGACTTCACAACGAAGTCCTCGATGCGCGCCGGGTTGCCGAGCCAGATCCCCGCGCCGGCTTCGATCTCCCGGTGCTGGGCCGCTGCCGGAGCCGCCGTCAGCAGGGCGAGAATCGCAACGAGTCGATGAGCCATATCCACCTCCACCTGGGAATGCGCGAAAGGGGTGTGGATTGGCTCACCAACGCGTCGCGTCAGAGCAGCGACGGTGGCAATGACGCTGTTCGAACGGGAAAGCGCGTCCAGCAATGGGGCTTCGACCAGCCGGACGGTTTCCATCAAGCCGATCGTCAGCAAGAGTGGGTCACGGGCTGGTCGGACGGAACCTCCATGCCGCGGAGACCGTTCCGCAGAGCCTCGTTGACAATCGCCTTGAAGCTCTGACCACGCCCGTTCCGTCTATGGCGTTTCACCGAACGGACGTCCCGGCGTACGCGTCGACAGGCGGGCATGCGCACATCAGGTTGCGATCGCCATGCGCGTCGTCGATGCGGCCGACGGCCGGCCACACCTTGTTCTCGGCGACGAACGGCCTCGGAAACGCTGCGGCCTGCCGGCTGTAGGGATGTGTCCAGGCGTCCCCGGCCACCTCCGCCGCGGTGTGCGGCGCGTTCTTCAGGACGTTGTCGACGGGGTCGGCCCGACCGCTTGCGACGTCGTCCACCTCGTCGCGGATCGCCAGCATCGCGTCGCAGAAGCGGTCCAGCTCCTCGAGCGGCTCGCTCTCGGTCGGCTCCACCATCAGCGTGCCCGGGACCGGGAACGACACCGTCGGCGCGTGGAAGCCGTAGTCCATCAGGCGCTTGGCGACATCCTGCACGGTGATGCCGGCCTGCGCCTGCAGCGGACGCAGGTCGAAGACCAGCTCGTGGGCCACGCGGCCGTTGCGGCGCGCGTACAGCACGTCGTAGCGGGACTCGAGCCGCGACTTGACGTAGTTGGCGTTGAGGATGGCGTGCTCGGTGGCCGCGGTCACGCCGCGGGGGCCCAGCAGGCGGATGTAGGCGTAGGAGATGAGCAGGATGCTGGCGCTGCCCCACGGCGCGGCGGCGATCGGCGCGATGGCGCTCGCCCCGCAGCCGCGCCGCACCGGCCGCGGCACGGAAACTACGACGGCGCCAGCCCGCGGCCGCCAAGACGCCGCAATCGTCGCCTTGCTGTTCTGCGCCGGCCTGCGGCGCTCCGAGGTGGCCCGCTTGCGCTGGCGCGACGTCGTCCCCGCCGCGATCCCCGGCCGCCTGCGCGTGCGCATCCGCGCCTCGAAGTCCCAATCAGGACGGCCGGCGCGAAAGATTGGCGGCTCCTCGTCGGCGCCTTCGCCGCCGCCGTCGAGGATCTGCGCGCGAACACCTCGCGGTCCCGAAGACCACGAGACCGTGGTCCCATTGTCCCCGCGCCAGATCAACACCACCGCCATCCAGCAGGCCGGCGGGTGGCGCAGCCCGGCAGATGGTCGCCCGCTACGCCAGCGCCCGTCAACGTCGAGGCCGGCGCGGTCGCGCGCTTCTTCGGGTAGTGGGTGCCCGACGGCAAGGCCGTCGGGGAACTGCGCGCGCTGGCGGAGTGGATCTATGGCGAAGCGGCAGACGGCGGACCTGAACCTCCTTGGGCCGCCGACGATATAGAGAGCCGCACCCATCGTGAGCCCACTCCTGAACGGAATCCTCCCGAGGACCTTCCGCCGCTGCGTGGAAAATTCGCGTTATTATCTCGATGATGGGGGCAGGTGATGCGCGCGTGGGTCGGGCTGCTGAACGCCGAACGTGAAGCCGAACTCATAGCGACGGTCTTCGGATGACGTGGTAGCAGGTGGATCAGTTACTGATTGACGCGAGGCAGGCGATACGGCAGCTCGGCGCGCGGCCCGGTTTCAGTGTGGCCGTGCTGATCATCCTCGCGGTTGGCGGCGGCGCGAACACGGCTGCGTTCAGCATCGTGCGGGGCATGCTCCTGCAGCCACTGCCCTATCCGGACTCCGAGAACATCGTGGCCGTGGGCCACGCACCACTCCTCAACGCCGAGGGGTTCCCCTACCTGTTGGGCAGCGAACTGCTCCAATTGCAGGCTGAGGCACGCTCGTTCGAGCAGATCACCGGATACGTGCCCAGCCGTGCCGCCGTCATGACACCTGACGGCACGGCCAACCTGAACGGCATGGAAGTGACACCTTCCTTCTTTCCGTTACTGCGGGCGGCGCCACACGCCGGCCGTCTGTTCAACGAAGCGGACGCAGTCGAGGGCGCCCAAGGGGTGGTGCTGTTGAGCTACAGCGCCTGGGTGACATGGTTCGGGGCGGACGAAGGGATCGTGGGCGCCCCGGTCGAGTTGAACACGGATCCGCACATCGTCATCGGCGTGCTCACCGAGGGCTTCGAGTTCGAGGACGCGGATTTCTGGGCGCCATTGGTGGTTGAGACGGGTGAGTACGTCGATGGCATAGCACGCGAGGTCTCCTATTCGGCGGTCGGACGTCTTCAATCCGGCGTGTCGCCAGGCCAGGCCACGGCCGAGGTGCACACCATCCTCGCTCGAACCCCAAGAATGCGCCCGCCGAGCCTCTCGCTCATGACCCACGTGACTCCCTTGCAGGAACAGCGGGGCCGCCCGTTCCACGCTGCACTCCTGATGCTCACCGCCGCGACCGGTCTGGTGCTGTTGATGACGTGCGCGAACGTCGCCGGCCTGCTGCTCGCGCGAGGCATGGTCCGGGCGCCTGAACTGGGCATCCGGGGCGCCATCGGCGCATCCCGCAGCCGGATCGTTCGCCAGTTGCTCACCGAATGCGTGGTTCTGGGCGTCGTTGGCGGATCGGCCGGCTTCGTGCTGGCGGTGGGGATCGTCCGGGCCGCTCCGGCGGTTGGGTCGCATGTTCCCAGGCTTGCCGACGTGGGTGTGGATCTGCCCGTTCTCGCGTTCGCGGCCGGGCTGTCGGTCATCACCGGCCTTCTGTTCGGCTCCGCGCCGGCGATCGCCTGGTCGCGTGTCGATCTCGCCCGCATCATGAACGATGCGCATGCGGCCACCGCCAGCGTCGGCCGGGCCAGCAACGGCCAGACGCTACTCGTTGCCGGACAGGTCGCCATCGCGTTGGTGCTCCTGATCAGCGCCGGATTGCTGCTGCGCAGCTTCGTGGCACACGTCACGTTCGATCCTGGATTCGATCCGGCGAACATCGTGAGAGCCGTTGTTTTCGATGCGTCATCAGACACCGGGAGTAATTCCGGGTACACCGAGGCGCTGATGACGCAGATGGACCGAATATCGAGCGTGCTCGACGTGGAAGCCGTTGCGCTGGCTTCACCACTGCCGCTGAACCCCGCAGCATCGACACCGATTGCAGTTGCCGGCCGTCCGGCATTGAACCTCGCGGCGGGCGTACGCCGCGTGTCTCCCAGCTATGCCGAGACGCTACGCCTCCGGTTGCTGGAGGGCCGGTTCTTCACGGAACTCGACACGGAAGGAAGCCTACCGGTGGCCGTCGTCAGCGAATCGTTCGCACGGGAGGCGTTCGGTGCGGAACCCGCAGTCGGCCAGCAACTGATACAACCCACCGGCCCATCGCTGCCAGGGATCGGTCCCATCGGTGGGGGAAGCTGGGAAGTGATCGGCGTGGTGGCCGACGTGTCCTCGCCATTCCTTCAGACCCTTCCCCTCTTCGCGTCCGTGAATGACATCTACCTGTCCATGCGCCAGCCCAGGATGGAGAGCGTAGCGAGCGTGCTGCTCCAACGGTTCGAACAGGTGTGCGTGCTCGTCCGTACCTTGGGCGACCCCGCCACGGCCATTCCTTTCATCCGCGAAGTGCTGACGGAAGTTGCCCCAAGCGCGACGGTCAACGTCGGCATGATCGAGACGAGGTTATCCAACACAGCGGCCCAACCTCGTTTCTACGCCCTCTGCGCCGGTCTCTTCGGCCTGGTGGCGCTGGTGCTGGCGGCCATCGGGCTCTATAGCCTCCTCAGCCACACGGTGTCCCAACGTCGGCGGGAGATCGGCATCCGCATGGCCCTCGGTGCCGACAGGCGGGACGTCGTCATGCTGGTGTTTCGGCAGGGCGGCATACTCATCTGCGTCGGCGTGATCATCGGCCTCCTGGCGGCCGCCGCAGCCACGCGGATCCTGGGGAGCATCCTGTTCGACGTCACGCCGGCGGACCCATTGACGTTCACCGCCGTCACGGCGCTGCTGCTCACCGTCGCGTTGATTGCCTGCTGGCTGCCGGCGAGACAGGCCGTGCGGATCGCCCCAATGGACGTGCTCAAGGGAACCTAGTGGTGCGTCACATCAAAACCTGTGGGTAGACGGATTTCAGTTTGCACCGTGCATCGTCGGCCTTCATGTGCCAGTCGACACCGCGTTGGGTGTTGTTGACGTCGGCGGACCACGCAGACACTACGCCGTGCAGCGTCGCCAAGTCCCCGATGCGACGCCCCTGGGCTGCGCGAGCTGGCGGAGAACCGTCGCCTCGCCATTCTCGTGTTCACCTTGCCGCCGACCAGTGGCCGCAGGCGCTTCGGGACGCCGGCGCGTTCGAACACGTACAGCCGCGGCTCCGGCAGCGGCCCAGCACCAGGAGATCGAAGCCGGCGCAGGGATCTGGCTCGGCAACCCGGCGCGCATCGAGGACTTCGTTGTGAAGTCGACCCCCAGCATCAGTGCCGCTTGGACCAACTGGTACGATGAGCGGAAAGGCTGGGCCGCTGGCGTCGTGGCGGTCCCGCACTACGACGACAGGGAGACCGTCTACGTCGGGCACGTTACGTGGCGGCGAAGGTGGATTCGCGATGACGGCAGCTTCAACCACCTGGGCTTCGGGGCCGGGCTGTGGACCTGGCACTACCGCCGACCAGCCGAGGCAGCACCGTTCCGGTCATTGGCATTCATGCCGTATTGGCACGTGGAAGCGCTCGCCACGCGACGCATCCGGGATGGGTTGTCGCTGCGCGCTGGCTTGACTATCACGCCGACCATGTCTTCGCGGCGTGCTCGGTCCTCGGCTACGCCTTCATCCCGCGCATCCGGGACCTGCCGTCGAAGCCGTCAGCAGGGCGAGAATCACGACGAGTCGATGAGCCATATCCACCTCCACCTGGGAATGCGCGAAAGGGGTGTGGATGGGTCAGCAAGAGTGGGTCACGGGCTGGTCGGACGGAACCTCCATGCCGCGCAGACCGTTCCGCAAAGCCTCGTTGACAATCGCCTTGAAGCTCTGACCACGCCCGTTCCGTCTATGGCGTTTCACCGAACGGACGTCCCGGCGTACGCGTCGACAGGCGGGCATGCGCACATCAGGTTGCGATCGCCATGCGCGTCGTCGATGCGGCCGACGGCCGGCCACACCTTGTTCTCGGCGACGAACGGCCTCGGAAACGCTGCGGCCTGCCGGCTGTAGGGATGTGTCCAGGCGTCCCCGGCCACCTCCGCCGCGGTGTGCGGCGCGTTCTTCAGGACGTTGTCGACGGGGTCGGCCCGACCGCTTGCGACGTCGTCCACCTCGTCGCGGATCGCCAGCATCGCGTCGCAGAAGCGGTCCAGCTCCTCGAGCGGCTCGCTCTCGGTCGGCTCCACCATCAGCGTGCCCGGGACCGGGAACGACACCGTCGGCGCGTGGAAGCCGTAGTCCATCAGGCGCTTGGCGACATCCTGCACGGTGATGCCGGCCTGCGCCTGCAGCGGACGCAGGTCGAAGACCAGCTCGTGGGCCACGCGGCCGTTGCGGCGCGCGTACAGCACGTCGTAGCGGGACTCGAGCCGCGACTTGACGTAGTTGGCGTTGAGGATGGCGTGCTCGGTGGCCGCGGTCACGCCGCGGGCGCCCAGCAGGCGGATGTAGGCGTAGGAGATGAGCAGGATGCTCGCGCTGCCCCACGGGGCGGCGGCGATCGGCGCGATGGCGGTGTCGGCGGCGGCATCGGCGGCCGGCTCATCCAGCGGGTGCCGGGGGAGGTGCGGCGCGAGGTGGCCGGCCACGGCGATGGGTCCCATGCCGGGCCCTCCCCCGCCGTGCGGGATGGCGAAGGTCTTGTGCAGGTTCAGGTGGCAGACGTCGGCCCCGATGCGCGCGGGCGAGGTCAGGCCGACCTGCGCGTTCAGGTTGGCGCCGTCCATGTAGACCTGCCCGCCCTGCTCGTGAATGGCGGCGCACACGTCCCGGATCGCGTCCTCGAAGACACCGTGCGTCGACGGGTAGGTGATCATCAGCGCGCTGAGCCGCGGGCCGTGCTCGGCCGCCTTCGCCCGCAGATCCGCGAGATCGACGTTGCCGTCGCCGTCGCAGGCCACCACCACCGGCCGCAGACCGGCCATGGCCGCGCTGGCCGGGTTGGTGCCGTGGGCCGAGGCCGGGATCAGGACCACGTCGCGGCCGCCCTCTCCCCGCGCCCGGTGGAACGCCCGGATCGCCAGCAGCCCGGCGAACTCGCCCTGGGCGCCCGAGTTGGGCTGCAGCGACACCGCGTCGAAGCCGGTGATGGTGCGCAGCAGCGCTTCGAGCTCCTCGATGATCAGCCGGTAGCCTCCCGCCTGCGCGGGCGGCGCGAAGGGGTGGACGTTGCCGAACGCGGGCCAGGTGACCGGCTCCATCTCCGCCGCGGCGTTCAGCTTCATCGTGCACGAGCCGAGGGGAATCATCGACGTGTCCAGACCGATGTCCTTGCGCTCGAGCCGCTTCAGATACCGCATCATCTGCAGCTCGGCGTGATGGCGGTTGAAGACCGGATGCGTCAGGAACGGCGAGGTCCTGCGCAGCGCGCCGGGCCACGACGGCGCCGGGAGCGGATCGTCCGGCGCGGGGCCGGGACTCGCCGGGGGGCCGGGGTCTGCCGGAACCGCGTGCGACGGGGCCGGGGCGGCAGCCGGACCGGGCGAGCCGGCGGCGCGCGCGAAGACCTCGACGATGTCCTCCACGTCCGCGGGGGTCGCCGTCTCGTCGAGGGCGATGCCGACGTCGCCGTCCGGGTGATACCGGAAGTTGATGCGCGCGCCCGCCGCCGCGGATCGCACCGCGGCCGCCCCGCCGGCTGATGCCGGGTCGACGCGCAACGTGTCGAAGAACGCGTCGTGGCGCAGGTGCATGCCGAGCGCCGCGAGCCGGTCGACCAGCCGCCGCGCCAGTCCGTGCACGCGCAGGGCGATCTCCCGCAGCCCGGCCGGGCCGTGGTACGCGGCGTACATGCCCGCGACGTTGGCCAGCAGCGCCTGCGCGGTGCAGATGTTCGACGTGGCGCGCTCGCGGCGGATGTGCTGCTCGCGGGTCTGCAGCGCCATGCGGTAGGCCGGCCGGCCGTGCGCGTCGACCGAGACGCCGATCATGCGCCCCGGCATCTGCCGCGCGTGGGCGCGGCGGGCAGCGAAGAAGGCGGCGTGCGGACCGCCGTAGCCGAGCGGCACGCCGAAGCGCTGCGCGTTGCCGACCACCACGTCGGCGTCCATCTCGCCGGGCGGGGTCAGCAGCGTCAGGGCGAGCAGGTCGGAGGCGACGACGACGAGCGCGCCCGCCGCGTGCGCCCAGGCCGTCACCGGCGCCAGGTCGTGCAGGCGCCCGGAGACGTCCGGCGACTGCGCCAGCACGCCGAAAACACCCTCCAGGTCCCCGCCCGCCCGCGCCGCGGCCCCGACGTCGGTCACGTCCACCTGGATGCCGAGCGGCTCGGCGCGTCCCCGCACCACGGCGATCGTCTGGGGAAAGCAGTCGGTCGAGACGAGGAAGCGCCGCGCGCCGGGGCGCTGCCGGGCCTGCAGCCGGAACAGCATCGTCATCGCCTCGGCCGCCGCGGTGGCCTCGTCGAGCAGCGACGCGTTGGCGATTTCCATCCCCGTCAGGTCCGCGACGGCGGTCTGGAAGTTCAGCAGCGCCTCCAACCGGCCCTGCGCGACCTCGGCCTGGTACGGCGTGTAGGGGGTGTACCAGCCGGGATTCTCGAGCAGGTTGCGCAGGATGACGGGAGGCGTCACGCACCCGTAGTAGCCGAGGCCGATGAACGACCGCCACGCCTCGTTGCGGGCGGCGAGCGCGCGCATCCGCGTCAGGAAGGCCGCCTCGGACTCGGCGTCGGGCAGGTCGAGCGGCGCGGGCAGGCGAATGCCCGCGGG
Organism: Acidobacteriota bacterium; assembly: GCA_009861545.1. NCBI lineage: Bacteria > Pseudomonadati > Acidobacteriota > Acidobacteriota bacterium. The sequence continues at coordinate 12,815 of VXME01000137.1, forward strand.
GATCGCCTCGTCCATCAGGACGTCGAGCGACGGCGCCCCGACGACGTCGAGCATATGGGGCAGATCGGCCGCGCGCGGTCCGATGTGGCGGTTCGCGAAACCGGTCGTCGCCTCGGCCATGCGGGGATCAGGCGGCTCCGCCGACCAGGTCGCCGTAGGCCGCCGCATCCAGCAGCGTGCCGACCTCGCCGGGATCGTCGAGGGTCAGCACGATCATCCAGGCCGCGTGCGGATCCTGGTTGACCGCCTCCGGCTGCTCGGCCAGCGACCGGTTGACGTCGACCACGGTGCCGCCGACCGGACAGTACAGGTCGGACACCGCCTTGACCGACTCGATCGAGCCGAACTGCTCGCCCTTCTTCAGCGCGCGGCCCACCTCCGGCAACTCCACGTAGACCACGTCGCCGAGCTGCTCCTGCGCATAGTGGGTGACGCCCACGCGGCCGCGGCCGTCCTCCACCCGGATCCACTCGTGATCGTTCGTGTACTGCAGATCTTTCGGATACATCTCGCCTCGCCCGTCAATCGCCGCCGAACGCGACTACCAAGCCGCGCCGCGGGCCGCCGGCCGCCGCTCGACCGGCCCGCCCCAGAGTCTACGCCGTCCTACGGGGCAGACCCCTCGCGCGGACGCCGGTAGAACGGCATCCGCACGACCCGCGCCCGCAGACGCCGGCCGCGGACGTCGATGGAAAGCTCCGTGTCGCGCGCCGCCAGCTCGACCGGCACGTAGGCCATCCCGACGGCCTTCTGCAAGAACGGCGTCAGGGTCCCGCTGGTGACCCGGCCGACGCGGTCGGCGCCAGCATAGACCGCGTGGTCGTGCCGCGCAATCCCGCGATCGAGCATCTCGAAGCCGACCAGCCGGCGCGCCGGGCCGGTCCGCTTCTGTTCGAGCAGCGCCTCGCGGCCGACGAACGACGCCTTCTCCCAGCCGACGGTCCAGCCGAGCCCCGCCTCGATCAGGGTCGTCGTCTCGTCCATGTCCTGGCCGCTCAGGCGCATCCCCGCCTCGAGCCGGAGCGTGTCGCGGGCGCCGAGCCCGGCCGGCAGCAGGCCCTCGGATCCGCCGGCGGCGAGCAGGGTGGACCATACCGTGTCGGCCTGCGCCGGCGGCACGAACAGCTCGAAGCCGTCCTCGCCGGTGTAGCCGGTCCGCGAGATGGTGGCCCGCACGTTGGCCACCTCGCCGTTCGCGAACGTGTAGTAGGCGACGCCGTCGAGCTCCACCGCGGTCAGGCCTTGCAGAATCGCCGCGGCGCGCGGCCCCTGCAGCGCGATCAACGCGTACCGGCTGCTCGCGTTGACGGCCACCGCGTCCCCCGCCGCCCCGATCCCCTTCCGGATCCAGGCGACGTCCTTGGCGATGTTGGCGGCGTTGATCACCAGCAGATAGTGCCCGGCCGCGAGCTGGTAGACGAGCACGTCGTCGACGACCGTGCCCGCCGGGGTGGTCAGCGCGGAGTACTGCGCGCGCCCCGGCTCCAGCTTCCGCGCGTCGTTCGACGCGATGCGCTGCACGGCCGCGAGCGCGTCGTCGCCGGCGATCTCCACCTCGCCCATGTGGCTGACGTCGAAGAGGCCGGCCGCGGTCCGCACCGCCCGGTGCTCCTCGGCGATGCCGCTGTACTGCAGCGGCATGTCCCAGCCGCCGAAAGGCGTCATCCGCGCGCCCAGGGCGCGGTGCCGGGCGTGCAACGGGGTGGTCTGCAGCGTGTCGGCCGGGGTGTGGGCCATCGGTGTGACGGGAGATCGGCGGTGTCGGCTGCCGTGCGCCGGCTCGCCGCCGACGCTTCCCCAACCGTACTACGCGGTCGCGGAAGCGATCAAGACGACTGCGCATGCTGTCCGTCGTCGACCCGCCGTGCCGTCGAGCCCGGTCGCGGCGCCGATCGGGCCGTCGTACTGCCGCCATAGCGCAGATACGACTGCAGCGTGTGGTAGCTGATGCCCAGCACGCGGCACGCCTCGCGCTTGTTGTTGCCGCAGCGGTCGAGGACGATTCGCGCGTAGCGGCTTCCCCATGCCCGCATCGTGTCGTCGCGCAACAGCGACGGCTGCAGGTTCCGCACGTACTCGCCGGTTATCGTCGCCGGCAGGTCCTGGACCCGTATGCGCCTGTTCCCGGAAAAGGCCAGCACGTGCTCGATGACGCGGCGAAGCTCCCGCACGTTGCCCGGCCAGTCGTAGGCCGACAGCGCGTCCATGGCGCACGGGGCCAGGCCTCGTTCGGACTCACCGCGGTGCTGGCGCAGAAAGTGAGTGGCAAGCAAGGGAATATCGGACCGCCGTTCGCGTAGCGGCGGCACCTGAATCTCGACGCCGCTGAGGCGGTAGAACAGATCGGATCGGAACCGGTGTGCTTCGACCATGCTTCTCAGCGTCTGATTGGTGGCCACGATCAGACGAACGTCGAGAGGCCGCGTGGCGTGCGACCCGACCCGTTCGACCGCCAGCTCCTGCACCGCGCGCAGGAGCTTGGCCTGCGCCGCCGACGACAGGTCGGCGACCTCGTCGAGGAAGACCGTTCCCGCGTTCGCGAGCTCGAACTTCCCCGCGCGCCCGCGCACTCCGGTGGCCGTCCGATCTTCGATTCCGAACAACTCCGCCTCGATCAGGGTGTCGACGATGGCCGCGCAGTTGACTGCAACGAACGGACCTTCTCGCCGCGTGCTCTGCTCGTGAATCTGCCGCGCGACCAGCTCTTTGCCCGAGCCGCTCTCGCCCTCGATGAGCACGGTGAAGTCCGTCGTCGCCACCCGCGCGATCTCGTTGCGCAACCGCGCCATGCACGGAGCGTGACCAATCAGGGGCGTCGGCAGCCTGGAAACCTGCGTGGCGAATCCACTTCTCTGAAATTCCATACCGTCCCATCAATCAACATCGGTGCCAATTCGATGTGCTCCCGGTTTTCCGGCGCGGCTTCGAGAGGTGTCCTCCGCTCGCCGCCTCCGACAACGCGGCGTGGGATAGTTGCTACCCCTCGACCGCCGACTGAGTTCGTGCCGGGGCACCGGACGGGTATCAGCTACCCCGCGCGAGTCACCGGGGGCTCCAACGGCCGGTCTGGAAATCGAAGTGGAAGACCTGCACGCGGGCGGTCGCCCCGAGCACCCGCACCGCCGCCTGATGTCCCTCGCGGCTCCTCAGATACAGCGTGCCCGAGGTCGCGGTTCCCAGCGGGGTCAGGCTCAGGATGTCGCTCCCGCCGAGGTTCACCGGATCAGCGCCGGCGCCCGCCGGAGTCGAGCTTCCGATGGCCGGTGCTGCCGGGCTGAGCTCGAACCGCACGCCGCCGAACCGGTCGCCGAGGCTGGTCTCGGTTTCGATCGGGGTGTCGATGCCGTTTCCGATGTCGACCGCACGAACGCCGTTCCCATTCCCGTCGACATAGCTGCGCAGGGCGACCCTTTCGCCGTTGCGCGTAAACCGAATGCCGATCGCGGCCCCGCGCCGCGCGGCGCCCGCCCGCGCCAGCACGATTCGACCGGCGACATGCCGGGCCGCGTTCATCACGTGCTGTTCGTGCCGCCCCGTCGTCACGAAGGGTACCGCGATGCCGACGGCAACGACGACGATGCCGGTGGCGACCAGGGTCTCGGCGAGCGTGGCGCCGCGGTCGCACTGCCCGTGGCTGAACACCGGATGCGCTCCAGGAAAAGCGAGGCAGGCTCCTGACGCCAGGACCTGCCCCATGAAACTAGCGCTCCGCCGGCAAGTCGACGCGAATCAGCGGCCGCAGGCGGAGGAACGTCTTCTCGCCGATGCCGCGCACGTTCATCAGGTCCTCTATCTTCTCGAACCCGCCGTGCTCCTCGCGGTACTCGATGATGCGTTCCGCCGTCCGCTCCCCGACCCCGGGCAGCGTCCGCAGCTCCGACGCGGTCGCCGTGTTCAGCTCCACGGTCTCCGACCGGTCTTCCTCCGCGCTCTGAAGGCCGGGGACCAGCGGACTCGCGACCGCCCGAGCATGGGGCGCCAGGACGAGGAGTCCGGCGCACAGTGCCGCCACTACCAACTTCCGTCGCATGATGAACCTCCGTTCGCACCTTGCTGCCGGCCGGCGCGTGCCTGTCCCGACCCGGCGCGCGGCCCCGCGTCGCGCAGCCAGTTGCAGTCAGGGTCGGGCCGCACCGACCTTCTCTCGGCGGGGCCGCCGGTCATGGGAGCAAGATGCGCGCCACCTCGGGTGCGACGGCGGGAAACCGGCGGCGGCGCGGCCCGCCGGGCGTCTCCGCCGCCGCGACGCTCCCGCACGCAGCGGCCATCGCTGCCCGCATTCGGCCGACTGTCAGCGCAGGTTGCCGGTTCGTCGGCGCGGACCGGGCTCCGTGGAGCAGGTTGGAAGCGCGTCCGCTCCCGCCGCAGCGGAACGGCGTCTTCCTTCCGCGGCCGCACGAGGCGGCCCGCGAGGTGGCAACCCGCGGTGACACCCGGCTTCCCGCCGCCGGAAAGACGGCCGGTTTCCTTCTGCTATCATGGGACGTTTGGCCGCGTGCCGATGACATCGACAGGGAACCTCGCGGTGCTCGGCGCGCAGTGGGGCGACGAGGGCAAGGGCAAGATCGTCGATCTGCTCAGCCCGGCCTTCGCCGTCGTGGCCCGTGCGCAGGGGGGCCACAACGCCGGGCACACCGTCATCGTCGGCGGCGACGAGTTCATCCTGCACCTGATCCCGTCGGGCATCCTGCATCCCGGCGTCACCTGCGTCATCGGCAACGGCGTGGTGGTCGATCCGGCGGCCCTCTTCGCCGAGATCGACGCGCTTCATGACCGCGGCCTCGACACCGCCGGGCGCCTGCTCGTCAGCAGCCGGGCGCACGTCATCCTGCCCTATCACCGCGACATCGAGGCGGCCGCGGAGAGCCGGCTCGGCGCCCAGCGCATCGGGACGACCTCGCGCGGCATCGGACCGAGCTACGAGCACAAGGCCGGCCGCTTCGGCATCCGGATCGGCGATCTGGCCGACGGGCGCCCCGGCGGGCGCCTGGCCGCGCTGATCGAGGCCAACGTCGGCGAGCGCAACCGGACCGTGGCGGGACCGGCGCTGGGCTGGCGGTCCGTATGGCAGGAGGCGGCGGCGGTCTGGGAGCGGCTGGCGCCCCTGGTCGCCGACACGTCGCGCTACCTGCACGACACCCTGGAAGCGGGTCGGCCAGTGCTCTTCGAGGGCGCGCAGGGCACGATGCTGGACATCGACCACGGCACCTACCCCTACGTGACCTCGTCCAACGCGACCATCGGGGGCGTCTGCACCGGGCTCGGCGTGGGCCCGCAGGCGATCGGCGGCGTGCTGGGCATCGTCAAGGCGTACACCACGCGCGTCGGCGAGGGCCCGTTTCCCACCGAGCTCGACGAGGCCGGCGCGCAACGCCTGCGCGAGTGGGGGCGGGAGTACGGCGCCTCGACCGGCCGCCCGCGACGGTGCGGGTGGTTCGACGCCGTCGGGGTGCGCTACGCGGTGCGGGTGAACGGGATGACCGCGTTGGCCATGACCAAGCTCGACGTGCTGGACCACCTCGACGAGCTGCGCATCTGCACGGGTTATCGCCGCGGCGGCGAGGTCCTGACCGATCCGCCGCCGACCATCGACGGCCTCGCCGCCTGCGAGCCGGTGTACGAGACGCTGCCGGGATGGGCCGGCGCCGGGCGGACCGCGGGCGTGACGGACGAGCGCGACCTGCCTGCCGCCGCCCGCGCCTACCTGGCGCGGCTCGAAACACTGAGCGGCGCTCCGGTCGCCATCATCTCGACCGGCTCCGACCGCGGCGACACGATCGTGCGGCGCGACTCCCCCGTCGGCCGCTGGGTGGACGCCGGCGCGCCGGCCGCCGGGCGGGCCCGCTGATCGCCGACGTTCGCCATGGACACGATTTCGATCGCGGGGTGGCGGCGTTGACCAGACCGGCGGCGGCCGCGCTGGCGTGCGCGCTGTCCGCTCTGCTTGCCGCCTGCTCGACGCCGATGCTCGGGCCGACGGCCGCCGACGCCGAGGACTTCGTCGCCGACGCCGAGGCGCGCCTGCTCTCGTCGCGCCACCAGTCGGCGCGCGCCGACTGGGTGCGGCAGAACTTCGTCACCGCCGACACCACGGCGCTGGCCGCCGAGGCCGCCGCCGCGCTGGCCGTCGAGACGGCGGCGCTCGCGCGGGCCGCCACGCGCTTCGACGGGCTGGACCTGCCGGAAGCGACGGCGCGCAAGCTCGCGCGGCTGCGGGGGGCGCCGCTCACCATCGCGCCGAACCATCCGGCGCAGCAACGCGAGCTGGCGGACCTGCAGGCCGGGCTGGAGCGCACCTACCGCGCCAGTGCGAACTGCGCCGCCGCACCGGGAGACTGCCTCGATCCGGCGGCGCTGTCGCGCGCCGCCGCGGACCTGCGCGACACCGATCAACTGCTGGATCTCTGGGACGAGGGGCGGGCCCTGACGCCCCTGATGCGGCGGCGCCACGAGCGGCTGGTGGAGATTGCGAACGCCGGGGCGGTGGAGATGGGCCATGCCGACGCCGGCGAGCGGTGGCGTTCCGCCCACGGCCTGCCCCCGGATACGCTGCGCGGCGAGCTCGATCGACTCTGGAACCAGGTGCGGCCGCTCTACGAGTCGCTGCACTGCCTGGTCCGCGGCGGGCTCGGCGCGGAGTACGGCACCGCGATCGCCCCGCCGGGCGCGGCGATCCCCGCCCATCTGCTCGGCGATGGGGGCAGCGCCCGCTGGTCCGGCCTGTACGACCTGGTCGCGCCGCGCACCCGCGGCGGCTACGACCTGACGCGCCAGCTCGCGCGCAACCGCGTGGACGCGCCGGAGATGGTGCGCTACGCCGAGCGCTTCTTCGCCTCGCTCGGCTTCGACCCGCTGCCCGCCACCTTCCACGAGCGCTCGCGCTTCGTCCGTCCGGCGGACCGCGACGTCGTGTGCAGCCCCGGCGCCTGGAACGTCGACGGCGAGAGCGACGTGCGCATCGGGATGTGCATCACGGTGGACGGCGACAGCTTCGCCGCGGTGCACGCCGCGCTCGCCCGCGCCCACTACCGGTGGTCCTACCGCGCGCAGGATCCGCTGTTCCGCGCCGGCGCCAGCGAGGCCCTTTTCGCGGCCGCCGGCGATGCCGCCGCGCTTTCGGTCACGCCCGGCTACGTCGTCGAGCTGGGGCTGCTGGACACGCCGCCGCCCCCTTCCGGAGACGTCCCGTTCCTGCTCCGGCGGGCGCTCGACGAGCTGGCGCGCCTTCCCTTCGCGCTCGTCGTCGACCGCTGGCGCTGGCAGGTCTTCGCCGGCGCGGTGCAACCGGAGCGCTACAACCGGGCCTGGTGGGAGCTGCGCGAGGAGGTTCAGGGCGTCGGCGCCCCGGCGCCGCTCGCCCCCGCGGACTTCGATCCCGGCACGGTCCCCGAGATCGCCGCCAACGCGCCGCTGACGGACGACTTCCTCGCCGGCATCCTGCGCTTCCAGCTCCACCGCGCACTCTGCGCGGCGGCCGGCTTCGACGGCCCGCTGCACCGCTGCTCCGTCTTCGGGAGCCGCGACGCGGGGGCGCGCCTGCGGACGATGATGGAGATGGGCGCGAGCCGTCCGTGGCCCGAGGCGCTCGAGGCCGTCACCGGCGCGCGCGCGCTGGACGCTTCCGCCCTGCTGGAGTACTTCGCGCCCCTGGCGGCGTGGATGGACGAGCGGAACGCCGGCCGGTCCTGCGGCTGGTAGCGCCGCGAGCGCCAGGAGGCTGCGCCGTAGAACGGCGTAGACGCCTGGTCAGGCCCGGTTGGGCGGCAATCGGAGCCGGCGGCGACGATTGTCGGGCTCAGGCTTCCGCCGCGTATTCGGCGTCGGTCACGGCGTCGAGCCAGGTCGTCGTCGACTCGATGTTGACGGCCAGGTGCGTCATCGGACCGGCGGCCGAAGCCCCGTGCCAGTGACGCTCGCCCGCCGCGATGCAGGCGACGTCTCCCGCCTCGATCTCCCGCACCGGCCCGCCCGCGCACTGCAGGCGGCAACGGCCGTCGAGCACGACGAGCAGTTGCGGCCCGCTGTGCGTGTGCCAGTGCGTGCGGGCGGCCGCTTCGAACGCGACGCGGAACGCCTTGACCGCGGGTGCGTCCGACAGGCCGGGCATGCGCGTCATTCGCGCATGCCCGGTGAACGTGTTCGGATCCGCGGCCTCGGACGCCAGCGCCGCGAGCCGCGCTATCCGCATCCGTCCGCTCACGCGGTTGCCGGCCGCCCGCCGTGGCGCCTGATCATGTAGACCGTGCCGCCGGCGATGAGCGCGACGATCAGCGTCCCCAGGTTGATCAGGCCGCTCGACACCACCAGGTAGCCCACCGACCCGGGCAGCAGGGCGTAGTAGACGAACGGAATGACCGTCATGCGGATGACGGACCCCTCGCGCCCGAGCAGCCCGACGACCGCCGAGGCGGCCACGACGTTGTGGACGCAGATCATGTTCCCGGCGGCGCCGCCGATGGCCTGCAGGGCGACGATCCAGGTCGGATCCACGCCGATCCGCTCGCCCATCCCGAACTGGAACAGCGAGAACATCATGTTGCTGACGGTGTTGCTCCCGGCCACCGCCGCCCCGATGCCGCCGATGAACGGCGCGAAGATCGGCCAGACGCCCCCGACGAGGGCCGCGACGCCGTCGGCCAGCACGATGGGCATCTGGTCGTACCCGGCGGCGCCCCCGCCGCTGTTCAGGAACACCTGCACCATCGGCACCGTGAACACGAGGGCGACCGAGGCCGCGGCCGACACCTTGAGGGAGGTCGACCACGCCTTGGCGTAGTGGTCGCCGGGGATCTTGTGCAGGGCGAACGTGATGAGCGAGGCGACGATGAACAGCGTGCCCGGCAGGTAGAGCGGCTGGAAGCTGGCGGTGATGGACGTGCCGAAGAGCTCGGGGAAGCTCACCACCCAGGACTGCAGGAAGACGCGGAACGGATCGACGAGCCGCGACGACAGCAGCAGCAGCGCGACGACGGCATACGGCAGCCACGCCTTCCACAGGCTCATCGAGCGGCCGTGGTCCACGTCCGTCACCGCGACCGATCCGGTCCACTCGGCCGGCCAGTTCTCCTTCGCGTCGAACTCCCACGCCTCGTCCGGCTTCGGGATGAGGAAGCCCGCCCGCGCCGCGCTCACGACGATGATCAGGCCGGCCATGCTGCCCATCAGGGCCGGGAACTCCGGCCCGAGGAAGTAGGCGGCGGCGAAGTACGGCACGGTCATGGCCAGGGCCGCGAAGATGGCGAAGGGCCAGATCTGCAGCCCCTCGGCGAGAGAACGGCTCCTGCCGAAGAAGCGGGTCATGAACGAGACGAGAATGAGCGGGATCAGCGTGCCCGCGATGGCGTGCAGAATGGCGACCTTCAGGCCGATGAAGGCCAGGAAGTCGGTCCATTCCGTGTATCCCGCCTGCGCCGCGTAGGCCACGATCTCCGGGTTGGTTCCCTGGCCGAGGCCGGTGTTGACGCCGACCAGGATGGGCGTGCCGAGCGCGCCGAAGCTGACCGGCGTGCTCTGGATGATCATGCCGGCGGTCACCGCGGCCATGCCCGGGAACCCGAGGCCGACCAGCAGCGGCACCGCCACCGCGGCCGGCGTCCCGAACCCGGCCGACCCTTCGATGAAGGCGCCGAACAGCCAGGCGATGATGATCACCTGCACGCGCCGGTCCGGCGTGATGTCGGTGAATCCCTGCCGGATGGTCTTGATGGCGCCGCTCTCCTGCAGGGTGTTCAGCAGCAGGATCGCGCCGAAGATGATGTACAGCAGCGTGAACGCGATCACGAGCCCGTTGACCGTAGCGGCGGCCACCTGCAGCATGGGCACCTGCCACACGAAGAGGGCAAGCACGGCAGCCACCGCGTAGGACAACGGCATCGCCCGGCTCGCCGGCCAGCGGAGGCCGACGAGAAAGACCGCGACGGTGATGATCGGCAGCAGAGAGACAATTGTCAGCATCGAGGGGGTTCCTCCTCAGTGGCGGCCTATGGTATCGGAAGACGGATCAACACACAACGGCGTGTCCGGGATGCGCGCGTGGTACGATGGCCGGATGCCGCGCACGGTGACGGTGGCCCGGGCGGAGAGCTTCGGCCCCGGCGCACGGAAGAAGGTGTTCGCCGGAGACCGGCGCATCGCGGTTTTCAACGACGGCGGCGCGCTGCACGCGGTCGACGACGCCTGCACCCACTCCGGCGGCTCGCTCTCGGAGGGCCCCTGCGAGAACGGGGTGGTCACGTGCGCCTGGCACGGCGGGCGGTTCCGGCTCAGCGACGGCAAGGGGCTCGGCCCGCCGGCCTACCGCGGGTTGACGGTGTACCCGGTCGCGGTGGCGGACGGCGTCGTCGTCGTCACCATCGAAGACGTGTAGCCGCGGTCGGGATTCGCAGGGATGCCGACTCCCATCGCGCATGCGCTCGGCGGCGTCACCGCCGGTTGCCTCGTACGGATTTCGGCGGCTCTGCTGAAGCCGGGTCGCGCGCTCGATGCGCCCCTCGTCCGGATCGAAAGGCGCCGCGCCATCGCCGCCCTTGCCTTGCTCGCCACGCTTCCGGACGCGGACCTCCTGCTGGGCATGCACCGCAGCGTGACGCACAGCGCGGGCGCGGTGCTGATCGCCGGCGCCATCGGCTGGGCGAGCGCACGAGAGAGCCGGTTGCTTACCGCCGCCGCCGTCGCGGCGGCGTACGGCAGCCACGTCCTGCTCGACTGGTTCGGCACCGATCCCAGTCCCCCCCACGGCATCATGGCGTGGTGGCCGTGGACGGACGAGTTCTACATGGCGGACCAGCCCCTGTTCATGCGCATCTGCCGGGAGTACTGGCTGGCCGCCTGCTGGCGGAACAACATCCTTGCCCTTGGCCGCGAGCTGGTCGTCCTGGTGCCGGTCACGTCGGCGGCGCTCTTCCTTGCATACCGGCTCCCCCGCCGCACGAGACGCACGTGACCTGGGAAAGACCCGCACTCGAGCGCCGGGTGCTGTCGGCGCTAGACGCCGAGCCCGCCCGCATTCCCGTCCTGCTCGGGGGCTGCGGCAGCGGCCGGACGTCACTCCTGAACCGGGTGGCCGCGTTGTTCGGCGATCGTCGCAGCCGGTACATCGACGTCGAGCGCGTCGCGTCGACCCCGGAACGGTTTCTGGCCGCGGTGACGTGCGCCCCGCCCGCCGGCGCCGGGAACGCTCGCGCGCCGCTGCCGCCCCCCGGACGCCGGAGCCCGCGCGCCGCGTTCGACGAGTTGCTGGCGTTCGTCGGCCGAAAGGGAACCCCGCCGCCGCTGCTGTTGCTCGACGAGCTCCTCGAGGTGCGGACGCTGGAGAGCTTTCCCGGCCTGCGGGGCGGGGCCCGCGAGTTCGTCGGCGCCCTCGCGAACAGCCCGCATCGTTTCGTCCTGGCGAGCCGCTACGTGAACCGCGCACGGCGCCTCCTGCACGACTTCGCCCCGCGGATGGAGCTCGTGCACCTGCCGCCGCTGACCGCCCGCGAGGTCGACGCCGTCCTGCGGGAGAAATCCGCGGCGCGTGACGCGGCCGCCCGAACCCGGCTAGGGCGCCTCGTGCACGCGCTCGCCGCGGGGCGTCCGAGCTACGTCCACGCCCTCTCGGCCGCCGTGTCGTCCGCGGCGGCGCCGGGAGGAGATCCGGTCGCGGTGCTCGCGGCCCAGATGGCGGCGGGAACGCCGCTCTCCCAGCTCTGCCGGTTCTCGTACGAGCTCCGGCTGCATCGGGCGCGCGGCTACGGTGTCCTGAAGGCGATCCTGGGCATTCTCGCGGAAAGCGAGCCGCTGAGGCTGACGGAGGTCGGCCGGCAACTCGAACGAACGCCGGGATCGACCAAGGACTATCTGTCGTGGCTGGAAGACGTAGACCTGGTGGAGACGCGCGAGAAGCGCTACCGGTTCTCCGACCCGGTGCTGCGCCTGTGGGTCCGGCTGCACGGCCGGCGGACCGCCCCGGGCGGACAGGAGCGCGCACGAGCGGTTCGGCAGTACGCCGCCGAACGCCTCGGCGGCGACGGGGTCGCGGCCGCCGCGCCTTCGCCCGCACCGGTCACGTCACTGCGGCGCCCGTCCGGGGACCTCATCGAGATCGACTGACGGCGTCCCCTGCGCGTCGGCGACGAGTACGGCCAGCGCCTGCCGGGCGGCCTCGCGCTCGGCCTCCTTCTTCGTCGGGCCGGAACCGCTCGCCACCGGTCGGTCGCCGACGAGCACGTCCGCCACGAACTCCTTGCGGTGATCCGGCCCCGTGGCGCCCGCCAGCCGGTATACGGGAAGGGGCAGCGACCGGGCCTGGAGCCATTCCTGCAGGGCCGACTTGTGATCGCGGGTGCCGGCCGGCGACACGCCGTCCTTCCTTATCCGTTCGAGCAGCGGCCGAAACGTCCGTTCGATGAAGGCGGTCGCCGCCTCGTGCCCCCCGTCGAGGTAGATCGCCCCGACCACGGCCTCGAATGCGTCGGCAATCAGCGACCGCTTCCGGCGCCCGCCGGTCTTCTCCTCCCCGCGGCCGAGCAGCAGATGGTCGCCGAGCCGGAGGTCGTCGCCGAGCCCCGCCAGGGTCGCGGCGGACACGAGCTGCGCCCGCGCCTTCGACTTGCGTCCCTCGTCGTAGTGCGGAAACTCGCGAAACAGGCGATCCGCGATGACCAGCCCGAGCACGGCGTCGCCGAGGAACTCGAGCGACTCGTTGTCGTCCACCCCGCCGCTGTCGTCCTCGTGCGCGCGGGAGCGGTGCGTCAGCGCGCGTACGAGCAGATCGCGATCCGTGAACGGGTGGCCCAGGCGCGCCTCCAGTACCGGCACCCCGTTTCGCGGAGCTCCCTCGGCCGCGGCGGCGCGGTAGTCCCCGAGCAGACGCACCGCGTGCTCCGCCTCGTCCGCACGCACGGACAGCCGTACCTCGCCGAGTCCGTCGATCGCGAGCGGAAACACCGCGTGGGGCACGTCCGACGAGATCAATACGCGTATGCCGTGCGTCTCGAGCAGCGCCCGCGCGATGTTCGCCTCCACGTCCGACTGCGTGCGCAGGACGACGGCCAGCGTGCTCACGCGCCTGCTCCCGCCTCGACCGCGGCGCCCGCCGGTTCGGTCCGTCCGTCGCGGCGCCACACCTCGTCGATGCGCAACAGCACCATCGTCATGTCGTCGTGCTGGGCGGCCGAACCGACGAAGGCGTCCACGTCGCGCAGAATGCGCTCGTGCAGCGCCTCCGAGGAATCGGCGGCCTCGTCGTCCTCGAGCAGCCGCGCGAGCCTCGCCTCGCCGAAGAGATCGTCCTGTTCGTTCATCGCCTCGGTCACCCCGTCGGTGAACAGCACGGCAACGTCGCCGGGCTGCACCGCCATCTGGTGCTCCTCGAGCAACTCGGTGAACTGCCTTTCGAGACCACGAAGCCCCAGCACCAGACCGTCGGGGATCAGCACGCGCACCTTGCGCCGGCCGCCTTGCGCGGACGCGTGGATCAAGGGCGTGTGCCCCGCCCGGGCGTACGTCAGGGTTCCGGCGTCCAGGTCGATCACGGCGTAGAGCATCGTGATGAAGCTGCGGCTGTCGAGCGCCCCGGCCAGAATGCGATTGGCCTCGATGAGAAGCTGCCGCGGCGACTCGTAGGTATGCCCCAGGCTCAGCACGAGCCCCTTGAGCTCGGCCATGTAGAGCGCCGCCGAGGTGCCCTTGCCCGACACGTCCGCCACCAGCACGCCCAGCCGGCGCTCGCCGAGCCGGATGAAGTCGTAGTAGTCGCCGCCGATCTCGCGCGCCGGCCGGCAGACGGCGGTCACCGACAGACCGGGCACCGACGTGGGATCGCGCGGCAGCAGCGACATCTGGATCTGGCGGGCGAGCCGCAGCTCGTTCTCCAGACGCTTCTTCTCCGCGGCCTGGTGCAGCAATCCCTCCACGCTGGCCGTCATCGCGTTGAACGACTCGGCGAGGTCGCCCAACTGATCTCCCGACGTGACGCTTATCCGCTGCGTGAAATCGCCGCGACGAATGCGATCCGTCCCGATGGACAGGGCATGAATCGATCCCGTGATGGACCGCGCCAGAGCGAGCCCCATCACGAACGCCGCCAGCTCGATCACCAGAAAGAGGCCGCCGATGGCGGCCAGCAGCACGAGGAAGAAGTACCTGACGCTCGCCTCGTCGGCGCCGACCCGGGCGCCGAAGAACTGCTCCGAGAACGCGGCCGCCGGAACGCGGATGAACAGATTGCCGGACTCCTCGCCGCCGGTGGCCCAGTCGAGCGGGTCGAGGAACACCACCCAGGCCAGCCCGTCGGCCGACGCCAACCGGGCCGGATCCAGCGTATCGTCCCCCGGCAGCGATGCGAACGAATCGATGTCGACGCCGGTGGCGGTCGCGATGCGTTCCTGCACGTACGTGTCCAACGGCACGTCGATCACGACGGCTCGCGCGTCCGCCCGCCCGACCCACGCGACGGCGCGAACGGAGAGGGGCCATCGCGAGCCGACCGTCACGAGCCCCGCCAGCCCCTGTTCACCGACCCATTCGGGTATTCCGTCCGGACGCGGGCCGCCGGACCAGGGACCGGCCGACACCGGCCCGCCGGCCGCGACGGGGCGGAGCACCAGCGCCGAGGCGCCCGGGTAGTCCCCGTGCAGCTCCGACCCCAACGGCTCGAGTGCGGCGGAGATCTCCATTCCGCTCGACAGCCGCGCCGCGATCCCCGCCGCCGCGACCCGAACATCCGCGACTACGCCGTCGATCTCTCGCCGCACGGTCTCGGAGCTCGCCGAGAGCACCGACATCGCGCCGGCGACCGCGAAGAATGCCGCGACCAGCAGGACGGGCACGAAGCCGATGAAGACGTAGGAGAGGATCAGCTTCCGCCGGACGCGCCACAGCAGGCGCCTCCTGAGCCGTGCAACCGACTGCAGCAGCAGGTGACCCAGCCCGACCGCGAGCGCGAGCGACGCGGAGACGTCCACCCAGGCGAGCAGCGAGCCGCCGGCCGTGACGAAAGGCAGCAGCAGGATCTTGGCGAGCGCACCGGCCAGCAGAAACCGCCCCGGCCAGGACCGCGCCAGGGTACGAGGTAACGCCCGCAGCCGCTCTCGAACCATCCCGCGCCTTCCCGAATCGTATCAGATGCCGCCCCGGCCCTGGCGGTCTCGGCGTTCACTTCGTTGCGTTCTGCGGCGCAGGCTCCCTAGAATGGGTCGGCGTACCGGAGCGCCCCACCGCCGCCTTCCATGCCGCACGGTCCTGCACGAAGCCATGCACCGCCAACCTCCCCACTGCGGGGCTGGTCGCTGGTCGTGCGCGGCGTCGCCGGGGGTGCGTTCATGGGGCTCGCCAACCTCGTGCCGGGCATCTCGGGCGGCACGATGCTCCTGGCCGTGGGCGTCTATCCGCAGTTCATCGGCGCCGTGGCGAAAGCGTCGACCCTTCGGTTCAGCCCGACGGCCCTGTTGCTGCTCGCCTGCGTGGGCGGGGGCGCGGCCGGCGCGATAGCGGGCGGCGCAGGCGTGATCGGGACGCTCCTGGATGGATATCCGTCCGCCATGTACAGCCTCTTCATCGGATTGACGCTCGGCGGCGTCCCGATCCTGTGGCGCATGGTTCAGCCGCTGGATCGCCCGGTCATCGGCAGCGCGGCCGGCGCCATCGCCCTCATGATGCTGCTCGCGGCGACGGACCCGGAGCGTGCCGGCACCGGCGCGTCCTCGGATGCGGCCGCGTACGCCATGCTCGCCGTCGCCGGCTTCTCCGGCGGGGCCGCGATGATTCTGCCGGGCGTGTCCGGCGCCTATCTGCTGCTCCTGCTCGGCCAGTATCGTCCCATCGTCGACGCGGTGGCCGCCGTCGCGTCGGCGGCGCGGGCCGGAGACGCCGACATGGCGGCGGCGGCGCTCTTCGTGCTGTTGCCCGTGGCGGTCGGCGTGGGACTGGGCGTGGTATGCGTGAGCAATCTCGTCGAGCTGCTGCTCGAGAGGTACCGGCGCACGACGCTCGGGTTCCTGCTCGGGCTGCTGCTGGGATCCGTCGTCGGCCTGTGGCCCTTCGCGGGCGTTCCGTCCACGGCGCAGGCCGCGGCCGGAGCCGCGCTGGCGCTGACCGGATTCGCGGTCTCCTGGACGATTTCGCGGCTCGGCCGCGCCACGTAGCGCGCGGAAACGCTGGGCTGGCTCGGCGTTTCCGCGCTGACTTCCAGCCGCCTCAGGCGTCCCGGGTCGATTCCGCGACCCACGCGAGATAGGCCGGGTTGCCGTCGACGACGGGCACCACCACCAGCTCCGGCACCTCGGCAGGATGGAGCTTCCCCATTCGATCCCGGAGGGCGGCAATGCGGTCGCGCGTCGTCTTGATCATGACGAGCTGCTCCTGATCCTCCTCGATCGCCCCGCGCCACCGATACACCGAACGCACCGGCAGTTGCGCCGTCACGCAGGCCGCAAGGCGCTCCTCGACCAGCACCCGTGCGAAGCCGCGTACGTCCCCTCCGGCAGGCCAGGTCGTCCAGGCCACCACCGCTTCCGAACCGTCCTCCGTCATCTCTCCACGATAGTGCACGCCGCGGTGCGGCGTCATCCGCTGCCCTGCGCCACGGGCCGCCGATGTGATGTCGCATCCGGCGGCGTATCGAGTTGACCGCGCAGAGGCGGCCGTGCTATATTGCTGCTCTGGCAATTTTCTGGCGCGGGGTGGAGCAGTCCGGTAGCTCGTTGGGCTCATAACCCAAAGGTCGGGGGTTCAAATCCCCCCCCCGCTACCAATCTCAGGTCCCCTTCGGAACATCCGTCTTTCCTCGTCGGCCGATTGGCGCGCGGCTTTCCTGCGGCAGCCTGCCTTCTTGTGGGTTCGAGCGCCGGTACTGCTATAGTGGGCACCGCCCGCTGGAGCACGGAACCCTCCGTGCGGCCCGAATCGCCGGGATACCGCGGGGAAGGAGTACGGGAATGAAGCTCGTCACCGCGATCGTCAGGCCCCACGTAGTCGACGACGTGCGCGACACGTTGTCCCGTCTCGGCGTGACCGGTCTGACCGCGACCGAGGTGAAGGGTTTCGGCCGCCAGAAGGGACATACGGAGATGTACCGCGGCGCGGAGTACTCCATCGACTTCGTGCCCAAGGCGAAGCTCGAAGTCGTGATCGACGACGACAAGCTCGACGCCGTCGTCGAGGCGGTCAAGTCGGCGGCCCGCAGCGGCCAGATCGGCGACGGCAAGATCTTCGTCAGCGACGTCGGGCAGGCGGTTCGCATCAGAACCGGCGAGATGGGCTCGGACGCGCTCTGACGTCATCCGCGCCGGTCCGGCGCGGGCTTCCTGTTCGGAACGCGGCGGCACGCGCCGCCGCCCCGTATTCCCGGTACCAGCCCCGAAGGACCAGACCATGACCCATCACATGACCAGGCTCGCCTTCCTCGTTGCCGCCGCCCTCGTGCTGGCGCCGCGCCTCGCGTGGGCGCAGGACACGCTGGATTCGGGCGACACCGCGTGGATGCTCACCGCGAGCGTGCTCGTGCTGTTCATGACCATCCCCGGTTTGTCGTTGTTCTATGCGGGGCTGGTCCGCGCCAAGAACGTCCTGTCGGTAATGATGCAGTGCTTCGCGATCGCCTGCATGGTCACGATCCTGTGGACCGTCTACGCGTACGGCCTCGCGTTCGGCGACGGCGGCGACCTGAACGCCTTCGTCGGGTTCGGCAAGTTCTTCCTGTCGGACGTCGGCGTCGACACGGTGTCGGGCTCGATCCCCGAGTCCGTCTTCCAGATGTTCCAGTTGACCTTCGCCATCATCACGCCGGCACTCATCGTCGGCGCGTTCGCCGAGCGCATGAAGTTCTCCACGATGATGGTCTTCATGGCGCTCTGGCTCACGATCGTCTACGCGCCGGTCGCCCATTGGGTGTGGGGCGGCGGCTGGCTGGGCGAGATGGGGGTGCTCGACTTCGCCGGCGGCACCGTCGTGCACATCAACGCGGGTATCGCCGCCCTCGTGCTGTGCCTCGTCATAGGGCGGCGCCAGGGCCATCCCGGCACGCCGATGCCTCCCAACAGCCTCGTGCTCACCGTGGTGGGCGCCTCGATGCTCTGGGTCGGGTGGTTTGGGTTCAACGCCGGCAGCGAGCTGGCCGCAGACGGTGTGGCCGGCATGGCGATGGCGGTCACCCACATCGCGACGGCCACCGCCGGTTTCACCTGGATGCTGATCGAGTGGAGGAACCACGGCAAGCCGAGCGTCCTGGGGATCGCCACCGGCGCGGTCGGCGGGCTCGTGGCGATCACCCCGGCCTCCGGAACCGTCGGCCCGATCGGCGCCCTCGTCATCGGCGCCGCGGCGGGAATCTTCTGCTACATCGGCGCGGGCAGCCTCAAGCGCTACTTCGGCTACGACGACTCGCTCGACGTGTTCGGCGTGCACGGCGTGGGCGGCTTCGTCGGCGCCATGCTGACGGGCGTCTTCACGGCCGAGGCCTTCGGCGGCGCGGGCCTGGAGAACGGGATCGGCACGCAGGTCTGGCTGCAGTTCGTCGGTGCGGCGGCCACGATCGCGTACAGCGGCGTGCTCACCTTCGTGCTGGCGAAGGCGCTCGACGCCACGATGGGACTGCGGGTGACCGCCGCCGAGGAGTCCGAGGGACTCGACATCGCACTCCACGACGAGACCGGCTTCCATCTCTAGCGGCCGCCGGGCAGCGAGACGCGCGGGGTTCCCGCCTCGGGAACTCCGCCGCCGCCTACTCCGTGTTCTCGACGCGCCGGACGAGCGCTTCGGCGACGGCGTCGGTCGCCGCCTCCCCACCCAGATCGCGGGTGACGACCGCGCCCTCGGCGAGTTGCGCCTCGATCGCTGCCACCAGCGCCCCGGCCGCGTCCGCCTCCTCCAGGTGCTCGAGCATCATGGCGGCCGTCCAGACCTGTGCGACCGGATTGGCGATACCCTGCCCCGCGATGTCCGGCGCGGACCCGTGCACCGGTTCGAACATCGACGGGGCCGTGCGCTCGGGATTCAGGTTGGCGCCCGGCGCGAGGCCGATGGAGCCGGCGATGGCGGGACCGATGTCCGAAAGGATGTCGCCGAAGAGGTTGCTCGCGACGACCACGTCGAACCAGTCCGGATGCTGCACGAAGTGCGCCGACAGGATATCGATGTGGTACTGGTCGGTGGTGACGTCGGGATACTCCCCCGACAGCGCCGCGAAGCGCTCGTCCCAGAACGGCATGCTGTGGATGATCCCGTTCGACTTGGTCGCGGAGGTGAGATGCCGCGCCGGACGCCGGCGGGCCAGCTCGAACGCGTAGCGCAGCACCCGGTCGACCCCGCGGCGGGTGAACACCGCCTGCTGCACCGCCATCTCGTCGTCGGTTCCCCGATAGAGCCGCCCGCCGATCTCCGAGTACTCCCCTTCGTTGTTCTCGCGTACGACCACGAAGTCGATCTCGTCCGGCCCGCGGTCCGCCAGCGGCGAACGCACGCCGGGGAGCAGCCGCACGGGCCGCAGGTTGATGTACTGGCCGAACGCTCGTCGTATCGGAATGAGCAGCCCCCACAGCGAGACGTGGTCGGGCACGCCGGGATATCCCACTGCGCCCAGGAAGATGGCGTCGTGGCGCCGCAACTGCTCGAGCCCGTCCTCGGGCATCATCTGCCCCGTCCTCGCGTAGCGCTCACAGCCCCAGTCGAAGGACGTCCACCGGCAGTCGAAGCCGAAACGCCGGCCGGCCGCGTCGACCACCCGCATCGCCGCCGGAACGACTTCCTGCCCGATGCCGTCACCGGGAATCACCGCAATCGAATAGCTCGCCATCGGAACCTTCTTCCCTTTCTCGTGCGGCCACCCGTCACCGCACGACCGCGGCCGCCCGCAACGCCGCGATCTCCTGCTCTCCGTATCCCGCCGCCGCGAGCACCTCGTCCGTATGCTGCCCGAGCAGCGGCGCCGGCCGGCCCGGCGTGAGCGGGGTGCCGGAGAGCTTGATCGGCGTGCCGAGCGTCGGCAGGGTCCCCAGCGTCGGATGCCGCGTCTCGACCACCATCTCCCGGGCCCGGACCTGCGGGTCCCGCATCACCTCGCGGTAGTCGTTGATCGGTCCGCATGGAATGTCGTGCTGCTCGAGGCGCTGCAGCCAGTACTGCCGCGCATGCCGGGTCGTCACCGCCTCAATGAGCCTGGCCAGCTCCGCCCGGTGCGCGACGCGGGCCGAGTCGCTCTCGAAGCGCGCATCGTCCAGCCATTCGCGATGCCCCAGCAATTCCGCCAGACGCCGGAAGATCCGGTCGTTGGCGGCGCCCAGCGTGATGTAGCCGTCCGCGCACCGCACGGCCTGGTAGGGCGCGCTCATGCGATGCGCCGAACCCAGGGGTCCCGGAACGACGTCGCGCGAGAAGAGCTCGGTCGCCTCCCAGACCGACAGCGCCACGCCGGCGTCGACGAGCGATGTGTCGACGTGCTGTCCCTGCCCGGTCCGTTCCCGTGCCTGCAGCGCGGCCAGGATTCCACACGCGGCGAAGAGGCCGGCCCCCAGGTCGGTCAGCGGGACGCCGACCTTCACCGGTGGTCGATCCGGCTCACCGGTCACCGACATCAACCCCGACACGCCCTGGGCGACCAGGTCGAACCCGCCCTTGTGCGACGCCGGCCCCGTCTGACCGTAGCCGGAGATCGAGGCGTAGACGAGTCGCGGGTTCAACTCGCGCAGCGACCCGTGATCGAGGCCCAGCCGCCCCAGGACGCCCGGACGGTAGTTCTCTATGAACACGTCCGCGCCGGCCGCCAGCCGCCGCAGGACGTCCGGGCCGCCCGCGGCCTTCAGGTCGATCACGACGCCGCGCTTGCCGCGGTTGACCGCGTTGAACGAGGCGCTGTCGTTGCCGCTCGCCCCGGCCATCCGGCGCGACGAGTCGCCGGCCGGCGACTCGACCTTGATCACGTCGGCGCCCATGTCGCAAAGTAGCATTGCGCAGAACGGACCTGCCATGACCTGCGTGACGTCGAGCACGCGGATGTCCTGCAGCGCGCTCGTCATCGGTCCATCACCCGCCGCGCCGCACCGCGGCCCAGGAGGTGCTCGTTTTGCCGACGCCGCACGTCGTCCTCGATCGGGACGGCCCCATCGCCACCGTCACGTTCAATCGCCCCGAAGCGCGCAACGCCATGACTTGGCCGATGTACGACGCCCTCGTCGAGTTCTGCGGCGCGCTGGAGAGCGACGCCGCGGTACGCGTCATCGTTCTGCGGGGCGCCGGCGGGAAGGCCTTCGTCGCGGGCACCGACATCGGGCAGTTCCGGACGTTCCGCACCGAGGCGGACGGGGTGGCCTACGAGCACCGCATCGATGCGGTCGTGGATCGCCTCGAACGGGTCGCCAAGCCGACCATCGCGGCGATCGACGGCGTGACGACGGGGGGCGGCTGCGCGCTGGCCGCCGCCTGCGACCTGCGCGTATGCACCAGTCGCTCGCGATTCGGGGTGCCAATCGCCCGTACGCTCGGCAACTGCCTGTCGGCCGCGAATCATGCCCGCTTCCTGGATCTCGTCGGTCCGGCCCGGCTGAAGGAGATGCTCTACACCGGCCGCCTGTTCAGCGCCGAGGAAGCGGCCGCGGCCGGTCTCGTGAACCGCGTGGTGGAGCCGCACGACCTCGACGCGGTCGTGGGAGAATACGCCGAGACGATGGCCGCCAACGCCCCGCTGACCATCCGCGCCAGCAAGGAGATGATCCGTCGCGTGCAGAGCCACCGCCGTATCGAGGCGAGGCTGGGCCGCGACCTGATCGTGAACTGCTACACGAGCGCCGACTTCCGCGAAGGTGTCCAGGCGTTCCTCGACAAACGCCCGCCGCGCTGGACGGGCCAGTGAGATTCTATCGTGAGGCCCGCAAATGACGCAGTTCCCGACGAGACACCGGCGCATCGGCGATGGCCGCGGCCTGACCCGCAAGGCGTTCCTCGAAGCGGTGGGAGCGGCTGCCGCCGCCGCCCTGTGGCCCGCCGCCCGTCCGCGCGCCCAGGAGGCGCCGGCACGAGACGCGCGCGCGCGCATCGCCCGCATCGTCCGCGAGTACGACAGTCAGGGCGACCATCGGACCGGTTCTCCCGTCGACGCCGAGAGCGGCCGCTGGCTGGCTGATCGGGTGGACGAAGCGGGTCTGGTTCCCGAGATCGAGTGGATGGGATTCTCCCGCATCGGCGTCCAGGCCGCCTACGTCGAGGTGGGCGATCGCTGGGCCGAAGGGGTGCCCCTCTTCGACGGCGGCTTCACGGACGCCGCCGGCGTGACGGGCGCCCTGGGCTCGATCGACGGCGCGGGCACGATCGGGCTCGGCCACGTCGGCCCGCGCACGGGAGCGGACTTTCGCGCCCACCGCCGCGCCACATCGCAGCGGGCGGTGGTGACGGTGACGGGCGGTGCCTCCAACGGCGTACCGGAGGGGCTCGCCCTGATGAACGCGCCCGACTTCAAGGCGCCCTTCGGCCCGCCGGTGCTGCAGGTCGCAAGCCGCCATCGCGCCTGGCTCACCGCCGCCGCCGCATCCGGCGCGACGGCGCGGGTGGTCGCCCACGTGACCCGGCGTCCGGAGGAGGTGTTCAACGTCACGGCGACCCTGCGCGGCAGGGAGCCTTCGCTGGCGCCCGTCTTCGTGATGACGCCGCGCAGCGGGTGGTGGACCTGCGCGTCCGAACGCGGCGGCGGCATCGCCGTCTGGATCGAGATGATCCGCGGCATGGCGGCCGCGGCGCCGCCGCGGCGCACGACGGTGTTCCTCGCGTCCACGGGACACGAGCTGGGCCACTACGGGCTTGAAGAGTTCCTGCGCACCCGGTCGCGCCTCGTCCGGAGCGCCGCCGCCTGGATCCACCTCGGCGCGAACTTCGGGGCCGCCATCGGCGGCGATCCTCTGCTGCAGGCATCGACGGCCGAATTGCAGGACCGGGCGCAGGATGCACTGCGGCAGGTCGGCGAGGCCCCGGTGCGCCGCCGCCCCGCGGGCGAAACTCCCGGTGGTGAAGCACGTCACATTCACGCCGGCGGCGGGACCTACCTCTCGGTCGTCGGCGCAAACGGGTTGTTCCATCACCCCGCGGACCGGTGGCCGGACGCGGTCGACGTCGACCGCGTCGCACGCTACGCCCGGGCGTTCACCGACGTCGGGCTGCAGCTGGCCAACGCCTGACCGGGCCGGCGCGGCACGCGCCGTTCACCGCGCCGGGACCCTTCTCCTGCCCCGTGCGACGGCGGCGAGCGCCTCGGCCACCAGCGCGGCAACGGCGGCGAGTCCGCTCCCGACCTCGCCATCGAGATGGAGCCGGAGCCAGCGCCGGCGGCGCGCCGCGAGCACGGCGCAGTCTCCGGCCGCCTGCGCTTCCTTCACCGTGCCGAACGTGAGCGCGCCGTCCGGGGCGGCCACGTCGATGACGTCCGCGCAGGTGAGGATGAGGAACAGTCCGTCCGCGGGACCGCCCTTGTGCGCCTGCCCCGTCGAATGCAGGAAGCGCGGTCCGAAACCGACGGCGGTCGCCACTCCCGTCGCCGCGCGCACCTGGTGCCGCAGGTCCTCGAGAATCCGCCGATACGGCTCGCACATCTCGAGATAGGCCAGTACGGCGAAGTAGCTGCCGGGTCGCAGCCGGCGGATGTGCGCGGCGACCCACTGCGCCAGCGGGGCCTCTGCGCCGACCGACCGCCGCAATGCCGCGGAGTACGGGCGCGCCGCATAGGCGCGGATGACGCCGGCGTCCCAGGCCAGCTCGGCCACGGGTCCCGCCGCCGCTCGGTCGCTCCCCGGCCCCTCACTCGTGATGGCGCGGGTCGCGACCTTGCTCGCTTCGACGTCCGGCTGATTGAAGGGGTGTACGCCGAGAACGGCTCCCGCCACCGCCGTGGCGAGCTCCCAGCGGAAACACTCCGCGCCCACGTCGTAACGGTCGTGCGCGTGCAGCCGGACCACCGGATGACCCGCCCGCGCCAGCGCGCTCAGCACGCTCTCGCACTCTTCGTCCGGTTCGTCCCCGAGCGCGGTCGAAACGAACAGGCGGTCGTCCCGGTAGATCGCCGGATCGTCCGTCCGCTCGCCGTCCACGGGGATGATTCCGACGCCGTCCTTGCCGGTCGACTCCGCCAGCAACTGCTCGATCCAGGCGCCGAGTCCGTCCAGCCCGGGTGCGGTCACGAGCGTCGTCTTGTTGCGGCCGGCACGGGCCGCAAGCCCGAGCCAAAGGCCGAGCTGAACACCGGGGTTGCTCGCTGCGGGCGACTCGGAGCCGCAGGCTTCGGCCATGGCCCGCGCCCGGTCGAGCAGCAACCGCAGGTCGATGCCGAGGAGCGCGGCCGGCAACAGCCCGAAGTACGACAGGGCGGAATACCGACCGCCGATGCTCGCCTCGCCGTGGAACACGGCGCGGAAGCCGCGTTCGGTTGCCAGGCGGTCGAGCGCCGATCCCGCATCGGTCACCGCCACGAACCGGGACCCGGCCGCCTCGCTGCCCGCACGTTGGCGCACGCGCTCGAAGAAGTGCGCGTGCAGCAGGCTGGTCTCGAGCGTGGTGCCGGACTTGCTGGAAACCACGAAGAGCGTCCGATCGAGGTCGATTTGCGCCTCGAAACGCCTGAGCTGGGCCGGATCGGTCGAGTCCAGCACCCGCAGCTCGATGCCCCCGGCGCCGCCGAAGATGCGCTGCAGCATCTCGGGACAGAGGCTGGATCCCCCCATGCCGAGGAGCGCGGTGACAACGAAGCCGTCCCGCCGCGCCTGATCGACGAAGGCCTCCAGCCTCCGCACCTCCGCCCCGTCCGGCTGGGGGACATCCAGCCAGCCCAGCCAGCGTCCCTCGTCGCCGCCGGTCCACACGGTGGGATCCCGCTGCCAGAGACGTCCGAGAAGTCCCGCCGGCGACCACGCCGCCGCCTCCTTCTCCACCGCTTCCCGCAGCGCCGGCGGTGCATCGACCTCGCCCGTGAGCTTCTTCTCGGTCACACCCTCTCCACGTTCCTTCCCCTGCCGGCCGGACCGGTCAACCGGCGACCGCATGCATGCGCTGCCGCAGATCCTCCGTGAGCCGCACCAGACCGTCGCTGACGACGACCTGGTAGTCGGTCGGCTCCTCCAGCCGCAGCACCCCTGCCGGCAGCGCCTCGACCGCCCGCAGCGCATGGCCCTGAATCTCCCGCATGGGAGGACCGGGTCGCAGCCGTCGTCCCCGACGCATTACCGGCGAGAGCAGGGCCCGCCCCTGCCCCGGCGGCGGTTCCCGATCTGTCGCCAGCACGTCGTGGGTCACGGCTCCGCAATCCGCGACGCGCCACACCTGCTTCGGCCCGGGATACGTCCCCTTGCCGCGACTCAGCTTGAGCACCGGCTGCACGAGGCCGGCCCGGTCCACTTCGACCAGCTTGTACACGCCCCCGAGGGCGGGCGCGTCGGAGGAAGTGCTCAGCGCGGTGCCGACGCCGAAGATGTCGATCGGAGCGCGGTCCTCCACCAACTCGGCGATGCGCCGCTCGTCGAGGTCGCCGCTCGCGAAAATCCTGGTCCCGCGCAGACCTGCCGCGTCGAGACGCGCGCGGATCGCCCGGCTCTCGGCGAGCAGGTCGCCGCTGTCCAGGCGTACGCCGAACGGAGAGAGCCCCGCGGCGGCGATGCGATCTACCGCACGCTCGCTGTCGTAGGTGTCGATGAGGAGCACCGTCCGATCGCCGTACATGTCGATGAAGCGGATGAACGCTTCCTTCTCCGAGTCGTGGCTCATGACCCAGGAGTGCGCCATCGTGCCGGCCAGCGGCAGGCCGAAAGCCAGACCCGCTTCGACATCGGATGTCCCGCTGCAGCCGCCGATGAACGCCGCTCGGCCGGCGAGCGCACCCGCCTCGGCGCCATGGGCGCGGCGCGCGCCAAGCTCGAACACCGGGCGTCCGGCCGCCGCCCGGACCACGCGAGACGCGCGGCTCGCCACCGACGTTTGGAACAACACCGTCGACAGCAGCGCCGTTTCGACGATCTGCCCCTCGATGAGAGGCGCCGTGACGCGGAGCAGCGGCTCGTTCGGAAAGACCGGTTCGCCCTCGGCAACCGCCCAGACGTCCCCGCTAAAGCGAAACCCCGGCAGGTAGTCGTCGAAGAAACCC
This sequence comes from Acidobacteriota bacterium, assembly GCA_009861545.1. Lineage (NCBI taxonomy): Bacteria > Pseudomonadati > Acidobacteriota > Acidobacteriota bacterium. Next base: position 38,901 of record VXME01000137.1, read on the forward strand.
GCCGGAGCCCGCCGGAGCTGCGGGATCTGCCGCAGGTACTCTATGTCCGCCGCCGTGAAACAGAGCCCTTCCAGATAGACCAGCGCCGGCTCGATTCCCGCCGCCAACAGGTATCCTCGGTCCCTGGGCAGGCTGCGGACCGACAGTTCGAAAGTCGCCCGAGGAGGCGCGCCCGCGCCGTAGTGGCCCGCCGCCATCGTCAACTCGTAGAGGTCGGTGGACAGCGCGCTCGGCATCACGTTGTAATGTACCACTGCAATGTCGCCCGGCACCGCTGTCGCACTGCTCGTCGTGGACGTCCAGAACGACTTCTGCGCCGGCGGGGCCCTGGCCGTTCCCGATGGCGATCGCGTGGTCGATCCCATCAACCGTTTGCTGGCGGCCCATTCCGCGGCGGGCGCGGCGATCTTCGCTACGCGCGACTGGCACCCCGTCGGATCGTCCCACTTCAGCGACCAGGGCGGGGACTGGCCGGTCCACTGCGTCGCCGATACCCCCGGCGCCGCCTTTCATCCACGGCTGCGGTTTCCCGCCGCGACGGTCGTAGTGAGCAAGGGGCAGGCGCGCGACAGCGACGGGTACTCGGCCTTCGACGGCAGGCTCCCCGCGGGTGAACCCCTGGCCCGCGCTCTCGCCGAACACCACGTCGGCCGCCTGATCGTCTGCGGGCTGGCGACCGACTACTGCGTGCGGGCCTCGGTGCTCGACGCCCGCGTCCGCGGGCTCGATGTCCTCGTCGTGCGCGACGCCATCGCCGCAGTCGACCTGCGTCCGGGCGACGGCGCCACGGCGCTGCGGGAGATGGAGGCCTCCGGCGCCCGTCTCGTCACCCTCGATCGGGCGCTGGCTCTCGCCGAAGGCGACGCGGACCGCAACTGAGAGAGCGCGCCGCCATGCATCGCTGCATGGGGCGCGCTCTTGAAAACCGGCCGGCCGGCGCGGATCAGTTGCCGCGGATGGGAGACGGACCGCCCTCGAACGTCAGCATGTAGTCGCGAATCGCTTCCAGTTGCCGTGGTCCGTCGCTGTCGAGCTGCGGGTACGGCGACGCGGGAAAATCCGTCCAGAACATCGGCATGCGGGTTCCAGGCTGGATTTCCAACGGCGCCCGGAGCCAGTCGACGATCCAGTCCGGCTGCAGCCGCTCGCGCGCCATCCGCAGATCCGGCGCGAGATTGTCGGTCGGCTGATCGGCCGGGATCGTGTCCAACACGTGACACTGCTGGCACCGGAGCAGATCGAACAGCTCCTCGCCTTCGCGCGGCACCGCCGCCGCCGACAAGGTGTCGTGGGTCCGGAACTCGCCGACCGTGCCCGAGATGGCGCCGAAGTAGTCGATCACCCCGTTCCAATGCGCGTCGTCGAGCGCGAAGCTCGGCATACGCACGTCCAGCCACGGGCGAATCGGGATCGGCCCCTGCAGGAAGGCATACATCCAGTCCGGTTTCACCTTGGCGCCTTGCGGCGTGAGCATCGGCGGGGCCAGCGACGGATCGTCCACGAGCGCCACGTAGTCGCCGCCGTCCTCCTCGATCTCGTGACATCCGATGCAGTTGCGGCGCCGGACCAGGTTGCGGCCATCGCGCAGGGCGTCGTTCCGGGCCGAGCGCGGCGGCTTCGCGGCCAGCGGCTGCACGTCGCTCTGGAAGCTCATGATGGCGGTGGCGAAGAGCTTCGACTCTTCCTCGCTCATCTCGAAATCCGGCATCCGCAGCTTCTCGAGCGGCTGCAGCACGCGATTCCTGTCGAACGCACGCGGATCGCGCATCTTCTGCTTGAACCACTCCACCTTCGTATGCGGAATGTCGTGGACGAAAGCGAAGTCGAGCCGCGGCAGCAGCTTCGATCCCTCTTCCGACAGCTCGATCCCGATCGGCTGGGCGCCCTCGAACCCCGCGATTTCGTGACAACTGTAGCAACCGTAGCGGCCAATCACGCGTTGTCCGAGGTCGACCCGCTGCTCGTCGAGCGACATGCCTCCGACGAGCTCCTCCGCCTCAGCGGTGGGCAGGATGGACCTCACGTAATCCAGCAGCACCGCGGTGACCTCGCCGTCGTCGTAGGTCGCTTCCGCTCCTCGTCCGTCCGGACCGGTGAGCGTGCTGAGATAGGTCGCGATGTCCGCCGCCTCGCGATTCGTCAGCCGGAGATCCGGCATGTACGTCTCGCTGCTGAAGTGCGTCGGGTCCCGCACCCAGTCGAAGAGCCACTCGTAGCTGGTCTTGTTGCCGATGTTCTGGAGCGGCTGCCCGAAGGTGCGCCGCGTGCCGGCGGCCAGACGGTCCTGGTCCTCGGTGATGTGGCAGGCCAGGCAGCCGACGGACTCGACGAGGTCCTGTCCGCGCTCGGCGTTTCCGCGCGGCGGGAACAGCACCGCGTAGTCATGCTCCTCCGAGTTCGCGAACAGGTACGCGACCGCGGCGTCTATCTCGACCTCGTTGCGAACCGCGTCCTCCGGACTGCTCGTGTTCGAGTTGTACCAGACCCGCGGCATCCACGTGCTCGGCTTGACCTCCCGTGGATCGCGAATCCACGAGGACACCCACTCGGGTGAGAGCTTCGAGCCGATTTTCGTGAGGTTCGGACCCGGCTTGCGCAGATCGGTGAAGCCCGTGGTCGTGTGGCAGGCGTAGCACCCGGCGCGCTCGTACAGGCCGTAGGCCAGGTTCAGGTTCTCCGCCTCGTCCACGTACACCGTCTCCGTGTGACACTTCGCGCAGGACGCCTCGGTCATGTCCGTGGGCAGCATCGGGTAGTCCCACAAGTGGGGCACCGCCCAACCGTACTGCTCCTCCCAGGCATGCATCTGCTCCTCGGTCTCGGGCGTGTGCGAGGAGTGAACGAAGCCGATCGACTGCCCCATCCCCTCGTGACACACGGTGCAGCCGGTGGTCGCCAGCGGATGCGGCGACGCGCTGCCGACGTACGTCTCCAGGCGCGGATGCGTCGTGTACGGCTGCGGGTACGCCTCGTAGCCCTCGCGGTCGATCGCGATGTGGCACGTCCGGCAGCGATCCATCTTCTGGAAGCGGATGAAGTTCAGCTCGTCGTGGACGTTCGGCGTAATCGTCTGCTGCACGGTCAGGCTCGGGGCCATGAAGTCGAGCAGCGGAGCGTTCAGCAGGTAGTCTCCGACAAAGTCGACCTGCAGGTCCTCGACCAGGGCGGCCAGCCGGGTCGCCTCCGCCGTCAGCTCGCGGATCTCGGTGTCCGCGTCCACCACGCCGCCGGTGTATTCCCCGATCTGCGCGCGCAGATCGTCGCGCCGCGCAACCAGCTCTTCGACGCGCAAGCCCAGCTCGACCCAGCGGTCGTACATGTCGTCGATCGCGGGACGCAGCTCCGCGGCTTCCTCCGGATGCTCTTCCTGCAGCTCCTCGTACGCGTACCGCTCGACGTCGTAGTCGGCCTTCAGGAAGTTGTACTGCTGGTTGGCGAGGTAGAAGTCCGCCTCGACGTCCGCCAACTGGCCCTCGAGCTCGGCCACCCGCTCGCCGTTGGCGGCGAGCTCCTGCTCGGCCGCAGCCCGCTCGGCGTTCAACTCCTGCAGGCGTTCCTGGTCGATGCCGGCCTGCGCCGCCTGGAGGCTCAGCGAGGTGACGTACCCCTCCAGCAGCACGAACTGCCGCTGGTAGCCCTTCCACTCGCGGTCGAAGTCGTCGAAGACCATCCAGATGGTCGTGAAGAACAGGAACAGGCTCGACGCCGCGAAGACGACGTTGAGAAAGTCGACGTTGTAGGCGTGTCCGACGCTTTTCTTGTTGGCCATGGTGGGCTTAGATGTTGAAGAACCACTCCGGGATCGAGACGACGTACTTCAGGTTCACCAGCCAGCGGCTGAACATCTTGATCGGCAGCGACAGCATCATCAGGAACAGGAAGGCTCCCACGTAGAAGCGCGTCGGTCCCATCTTGTCGTAGTACCGCTTCAGGACGGTCTTGGCCAGGAGCACCGGCAGGACGGTGACGTAGGCCAGCGAGAGCAGGATGCCGACCCCCTCGCGCACGAGGATGTTGTCCGGGAGCGCCGTGCCCGCACCGCGCACCCAGAGGTACTCCGACAACTGCACGTTGTTGAGCGCCTCGAGCTTGTGCACGTCCCAGTACTCGAAAGGTCCGAAGAAGTTCCAGTTCGGGCCGCGGAGGAACGTCCCCAGAACGATCAACGACGACCAGAGAATCACGAAGCCGAACAGGAAGATCGTGATCTCCGCCTTGCGCTCGTTGAACGTGTAGTAGCCGTTGCCCTTCGGATTCGTGTCGATGTACGGGATCGCCATCAGGCCCACGATGATCAGGCTGGGCAGCACGACGCCCGCGAGCCAGGGATCGAAGTAGACGAGCATCTCCTGCAGGCCCAGGAAGTACCAGGGCGCCTTCGAGGGGTTCGGGGTGTTGGCCGGATTGGCCGGCTGCTCGATGGGCGCCTCGAGGGCGATCGACCAGACCACCAGAACGGCGCTGCAGAGGACGAGGGCGATCAGCTCGGTGTAGACGAGGTCCGGCCAGACCCAGACGCGGTCGGACTCCTGCTTCTCGATGACGTCGTCTCCGGCCGCGACGCGCTGGTCGTTGAGAACGGCCTCGCGCATCGAGTACCAGGTGAAGAAGACCACCAGGAAGATCAGCGCCACGATCGGCACGTTGTCCGGCTTGGCGATGATCAGCACGAAGTTCTCGTCGGTCAGGCCGAACAGGAAGAACACCGTGAGAAAGCCCATCAGGCCGTAGCCCACCGAGAGCTTGGCGAAGGCCTCGCGCTTCCACACGATCAGCGCCAGCGCGACCACCGATAGCAGGAAGAACAGCCGCGGATCGGAGACCAGGTTGAAGAATCCCTTTATCGCTTCCATGGTGTCGTGATCTCTCTACGTCCAAAGGCGAAGAGGCTCTAGAGCGGCCCCGAGATTCCGCCGTCCTTGCGTACGCGCCAGAAGTGCACGGCCATCAGGAATCCGATCACGAGCGGCAGAGCCACGCAATGCAGCACGTAGAAGCGCAGCAGGGCTCCCTCGCCCACGAACGTGCCGCCGAGCAGTGCGAAGCGGGCGTCGTCGGCCGCGTGAATCAACTGCACGTCGCCGATGGCGAGCAGCGATGCGCCGGGACCCTCGTACCCCAGGAACGGCGTCGCACGCGCCATGTTCGATCCGACCGTGATGGCCCAGATCGCCAACTGGTCCCACGGCAGCAGGTAGCCGGTGAACGACAGCAGCAGCGTCAGGACCAGCATGATGACCCCGACGTTCCAGTTGAACTCCCGCGGCGGCTTGTACGATCCGGTCATGAAGACCCGGAACATGTGCAGCCACACGGTGATGACCATCGCGTGGGCGCCCCAGCGGTGCATTTCGCGCATGATGCCCAGCGGTACGTGCTCCCGCAGCCCGACGATGTCGGAGTAGGCGTACTCCAGCGTTGGCCGGTAGTAGAACATCAGCAGCACGCCGGTGAACGTGAGCACGAGAAACAGAAAAAAGCTCAGTCCGCCCATGCACCAGGTGTACCGCAGCCGGACGCCGTGCTTCTTCAGCCGCACCGGATGCAGGTGCAGGAAGACGTTGGACAGCATGACCAGCACGCGGTTGCGGTCGTTGAGCGGCGCGTCGTGCCGGAAGACCGACGCCCAGATCTGCGTCTCGGTGAGCCAGTTCCAGGCGCGCTCCAGCGCACCCGCCTGCGGTTGGATAGATTTCGCCTTCGCCATGATTCAGCAGCTCCGAGTCTTCCTAGACGCCAAGGAACGCCTCGGGGTCGGTCCACTGCCCCAGCTCTTCCTGGAACTTGCGCGCCTTGTCGATCATGATTTGTCCATCTTCGGCCAGCACGATGCGAGCGCGTTCGAGGGGACGCGGCGCCGGACCTTCGAAGTTGATTCCCGTCGGCCGGAACCCGCTCCCGTGACAGGGGCACTTGAACTTGCTCTCGGCGGACAGCCAGTTCGGCGTGCAACCCAGGTGGGTGCAGGTGACGAGCAGCGCGTAGAAACCGGACGTTTCGTGGTAATCGTCGAACGGCGTCCGCACCACCCACACCCCGAAACGGTCCTTCCACCGCTCGTCCACTCCCTCGCCGTACTCGTCCGGGAAGCCGATCGTGAACTGCTGCGGCGGCTCGTTCAGCACGTTCGGGAACATGAAGCGGCCGGTGGCGGCCAGACAGCCGGCCGTGGCAGCCGTGAACGAGCCCCACGCCAGGCCCATCCAGCCGCGGCGTCCCATGAGCGGGGACACGTCGTCCGGCGTCCGCGGCACCACGCGATCCGCCAGCTTGGTGGCCGCGCCGACGAGCGCCGCGGGAACGGCCGTCTTGGCCGGGGCCTCCGCCTCGACCGCTCCCTCTTCGGGCGCGGCGGGCTTCTCGCGAAACAGCAGGATCACCAGAATATGCGCGGCGAACATCGCGACGCCGCTGATGAGGACGGCTATCAGGGGATTCACGCGTCGGGCCTCCGTCGAAATCTCACGGTCTTCGGTACGCTCGGGAGCAACATCGCCTCAGTGGATGAGATTCCTGGTCGATTGATTCAACAGGTCCAGAGTCTTGATCGCCAGCTCGCGAACCCGGAGGTTCTCGTCCGTTTCGCTCAAGGCCTCTATCGGTTGCCGCAACTCCCCGGCGCGCAACGAGGCGGCGGCCTGCAGACCGCTCACGATTACCTCGCTGACCGGATCCAGAGGGTCGTCGGCGTTCGCCCGACGCGTGACCATGCGGGCCACGTACTCGCGATCGAGCATCCGGCGAATCACGGTCACGCCCTCGTCCCGGCCATGCCGGGCCAGCGCCACCGCCGCGTTCCACTGCACGTCGGCGGCAGGGTCGTCGAGCGCGTTGCGCAGCGTGGCATGGTCTCCCGAGCCTACCAGGGCGCCGAGCGCGTAGACGGCCATCTTCCGGACACCCGCGTCATCCGAGCGGTACATGGACTCGATGTCGTCCACCGTCGACTCGTCGCCGAGCGACGCCAGCGCCCAGATGACGCTGATGCGCGTCTCCGTGTCCGGATCCTGGAGGGCCGCGGTGAGCTCGGCGACGGCTCCGGGAGGCGGAAGCGTCAGCCGCCCGATCGCCAGCGCCAGATAGCGCCGCACCCGGGGGTCGTCTCCCTCGGAATCGACGAACGCCTGAACGATGCTCGCCCCGAGCTGCGGGTTCCGCCGCTCGGTCTCCGGGTCGTCGAGAACCCGCGAGAGCTCGTAGGCCGCCGGCCAGCGCCGCTCCCGGCCACCGGTCCGCACGTCCGAGAGCAGCTCGGCCGGGGTGCGCTCGGTCGTGAGCAGCATCCGGAAGCCGCCGTACACGAGCACGATGACGCCCACGACCGCGAGGGGAATCAGGAAGAACTGGACAGCCAGAGCCGGGGCCGAGCTCAGGGCGCTCGGACGGGGGGCGGATTCACGCTCGACCAGCTTCGGCATCGCCAATTAACGTCTGGAAACGGATGCCCGGCGGGCCGCCGCGGATGCGCTAGACGCGCCACCGCGATGCGTTCGTCGTCAGGCAACCAATGGTACAACGGCGTGCCGCCGCGGTCAAGATCGGAGCGCGCCCATCCGCCCCTACCTCATGCGCCCTCAGTCACTTAGCCGCTCCTGCGGGGTGCTCGGAGCGGCCCCGGATCAACCGATCTCGACCCTGCGGAAGAAGTAGCCGATCTCCGTCGCGGCCGTCTCCGGCGCATCGGAACCATGCGTGGCGTTGCGCTCGATCGAGGTGCCGAACTCCCGCCGCAGGCTCCCCGGAGCCGCCTTGGCCGGATCGGTGGCCCCCATCAGCTCGCGCCAGCGCCGGATCGCGTCGTCCGCCTCCAGGGCCAGGACGATCGCGGAGCCCGACGACATGAACGCGGTCAGGCTGTCGAAGAACGGACGCGCGCGATGGACCGCGTAGAAGCCCTCCGCCTCCGCCCGCGTCAGGTGTACGAGCCGCATGCCGCGCAGCTCGAAGCCACCGGCCTCTATGCGTTGCAGGATGGCGCCGGCCTGCCGGCTGGCGACCGCGTCCGGCTTGATTATGGCAAGCGTACGCTCCATTACCGCAGACTCTCCATGATGTCGTCGAGCACCGCTTTCTGCGGCCGCACACGCTCCTCGGGCAACGTCGCCAGCGGCTCGTCCACGAGGTTCAGCACGTCGAGGAAGTCGGGCTTGACCGGCTCCACGTAAATCAGGCCGGTCGCGAACTCGCCCCGCCCGCGCGTCTCCTGGAGCACCCGCATCGCGGCCACCTTGCTCAGCGGGTCGTAGTCGGCGTCGAGCTTCTTCAGGTACAGCTTCGACCCGTCGTGCATGACGACTTCCCGCGTCGTTCCAGGTTCGTAGTCGACGCTGATGTCCTCGAAGAAGGGTACGAAGTCGAGCTCCTCGAGCGGGTCGTCGTGCGCCTTGGCGTACGCGTAGCTCTTGGTCGAGCCTTCATGGTCGTTGAAGGTGACGCAGGGCGAGAGCACGTCGAGCATCGCCGTGCCGCGGTGACTGAGGGCAGCCTTCAGGATCGCGTTGAGCTGCTTCTTGTCGCCCGAGAACGAGCGAGCCACGAACGACGCCCCGAGCTCGATGGCCAGCGCACACGTGTCGATCGGCGGCAGATCGTTCACGACGCCGGTCTTGGCCTTCGATCCGAGATCGGCCGTCGGCGAGAACTGCCCCTTCGTCAGACCGTAGCAGCCGTTGTCCTCGATGATGTAGATGATGGGCAGGTTCCGGCGCATCAAGTGCACGAACTGCCCGATGCCGATGGCTCCGGTGTCGCCGTCGCCGCTGACGCCGATCGCCACCAGATTCCGGTTAGCCAGCATCGCGCCGGTTCCGACGGACGGCATGCGGCCATGGACGGCGTTGAATCCGTGGGCGGACCCGAGAAAGTAGGCGGGGCTCTTGCTGGAGCAGCCTATCCCGGAGAGCTTGACGACCCGTTCCGGCTGGATGCCCATCTCGAAGCAGGCGCCGATTATCCGCTCCGAGATCGCGTTGTGCCCGCACCCGGCGCAGAGCGTGGTCTTCGAACCGCGGTATTCCCGCGCCTCGAGCCCGACGCGGTTCACCTTCTTCTTCCGTTCCGGCGATGTTGCGACAGCCACGTATCCTCTTCCCGCGTTCCGACGATCCCAGTCCGCCGACCGAACCCGCTATTCCCCGCCCACGCCGGCTTCCCGCGGGACGCGCGAGGTGTCGGCGCCCGTCTTCTGCACGCGATACCCTTCCTGAATCAGCACGCTGTCGGTGATCGACCGCGCGTCGATCGGCAGCCCCGAGTAGTGCAGGACGCTCCGCAGCCGGCGGGCGAGATCCGGTTCCAGATCCAGCTTCATCAGGCTCAGCATCTGGCCGTCCCGGTTCTGCTCGATGACGTATACCCGCTCGTGGCGCTCGATGAACGACGCCAGCGCGGGCCGGAAGGGATAACCGCAGACCCGGTAGTACGACGTCTCCAGATCGGCCTCGGCCTTGAGCTGGTCCCGACTCTCCACGACCGCCCAGTGCGTCGTGCCGTAGGCGATGACGCCGATCGAAGCCTGACGGTTGATCTCCACGATCGGCGCGGGCATCCAGTTCCTGGCGTTCTCGAACTTCCTTCCCAGACGATCGACATTGTTCTGGTAGTCGTCGGGCCGCTCGCTGTACTGCGCCCACTCGTTGTGCCCGGACCCGCGACAGAAATAGGCCGGCATCTTGTCGCCCGGAACGCTGCGGTAGGGCACGCCGTCGCCGTCCACGTCCCGATAGCGTCCGAACCGGCCGATGCGCTCGAGGGTTTCCTCGTCCAGTACCTTGCCGCGGTCCAGCGGTTTCTCCGGGTAGTCGAACGGATCGGACATCCAGGTGTTCATGCCCAGATCCAGGTCGGTCATCACGAAGACCGGGGTCTGGAACCGCTCGGCAAGGTCGAAGGCCTCGACCGCCATCGAGTAGCACTCGCCGACCGACGACGGGAAGAGCATGAGGTGCCGGGTGTCGCCGTGCGACAGGAACGCGGTCGAGAGCACGTCTCCCTGGGCCGTGCGCGTCGGCAGCCCGGTCGACGGACCGACCCGCTGCACGTCGAAGATCACCGCCGGCACTTCGCCGTAGTAGGCGAGACCGGCGAACTCGCCCATCAACGAGACACCCGGGCCGGACGTCGACGTCATGGCCCGTGCGCCGGCCCAGCCCGCGCCGATGGTCATGCCCAGAGCCGCGATCTCGTCCTCGGCCTGCACGACCGCGAAGGTGGCCTTGCCCGTCTTCTCGTCGATCCGGTGCTTCTGCAGGTAATCGATGAGGGTCTCGCAGAGCGACGACGACGGTGTGATCGGGTACCACGCCACGACCGTCACCCCGGCCATCATGGCCCCGATGGCGGCGGCGGCGTTGCCTTCGATCAGGATCTTCCCCGCCGTCTTGTCCAGCGCCTCGATCACGTAGGGGTCGCGCTTCTCGAAGTGCTCCTCGGCGTAGGCGAAACCCACCTCGAGCGCGTGCTGGTTGAGCGCCACGGCCTTCGGCTTGCGGCCGAGCTGCTTCTGGAGCGCCTGCTCCATCTTCTGGAGATCGATCTCCAGGAGCTTGGCCAGCACCCCGTCGTAGATCATGTTGCGCACGAGGCGCCGCAGCTTGGCGTCGGTGCAGACCCCCGCTACGAGCTTGTCGAAAGGCACCGGGTAGAAGGTCAGATCACTGCGCACCTTGTCGAGTGCGAGGCCCTCGTCGTAGACGACCGCAGCCCCCGGCTCGAGCGACAGCACGTCCTCCTGCGCGGTCTCCGGGTTCATCGCCACCAGGAAGTCGATCTCCTTCTTGCGGGCGATGTAGCCGTCCTTGTTGGCCCGAATCGTGAACCAGGTCGGCAGGCCGGCGATGTTCGACGGGAAGAGGTTCTTCCCGGAGACGGGCACGCCCATCCGAAAGATGGAGCGCAGCAGCACCAGGTTGGCCGTCTGGCTGCCGGAACCGTTGACCGTGGCCACCTGAATGCTGAAATCGTTGACGATCCGCCCGGTGCTGCGAGCGACTGGAGCTTCTTGAACCGCGACTTCAGCAGGCGCCATGCATCCTCAACTCTGGAGAGCGGCAGCGGCTTGTCCAAGCACTGCCCCGATTCCCATTAGTTCAACCCCGAATACTAACATGACGGGCGCTGCCGGAGCTTCCCCGGCTCGCCCGTCAGGGCCACCATCGTCCCGCGGGTGCGGCCCGCCGCTCCATCCGGCCGGTCGCGCGACTCAATCACGGAGTCGGCGGGCCATTGCGGCGCCGATATCGGCAGGGCTCTTCACCACCGTCACGCCGGCCGCGGCGAGCGCCTCCTGCTTCTGCGCGGCCGTTCCCGCGCCGCCCGCGATGATCGCGCCGGCGTGGCCCATGCGCCGCCCCGGCGGCGCCGTCTGCCCGGCGATGAACCCGACGACCGGCATCCGAAAGCCGTCGGCGATGAACGCCGCGGCATCTTCCTCGGCCGTGCCGCCGATCTCGCCGATCAGCACGACGGCTTCCGTCGCCTCGTCGGCCGCGAAGAGTCGCAGCGCATCGACGAAGGTGGTGCCGATCAGCGGGTCGCCGCCGATGCCGATGCACGTCGTCTGGCCGAGGCCGAGCCGGGTCAACTGGTGCATCGCCTCGTAGGTCAGCGTTCCGCTCCTCGATACCACCCCGACGTTCCCTTCGCTGCCGATGTGCCCAGGAATGATGCCCGCCTTGGCCTTGCCCGCGGACAGCACGCCCGGGCAGTTCGGTCCGACCAGTCGCGTCGGGCGGCCTTCGAGAAACGCGATCACCGGCAGCATGTCGCGCGTCGGGATCCCCTCCGTGACGCACACCACGACATCCAGATCCGCGTCTGCGGCTTCCAGAATGGCATCGGCCGCCGCCGGCGGCGGGACGAAGATGACCGACGCGTTCGCTCGCGTCTCACCGACGGCCTCGCGGACCGTATCGAAGACCGGCCATCCTTCGTGCGTCGTACCGCCCTTGCCCGGGCTGACGCCCCCGACCACGTTCGTGCCGTAACGCGCCGCCTGCTGCGCGTGGAACGTCCCCTCCCGCCCCGTCAACCCCTGCACCAGCAGGCGGGTCCGGTCGTCGACGAGCACTGCCATGATTCGGTCCCCGGGATTCAGCCGGCGGCAAGCGCGACGACGCGCTCCGCGGCCTCGCTCATCGTGTCGGCGGTCGTGAAGTTCAGGCCGCTCTCGCGCAGCATTCTCTTGCCCGCCTCGACGTTGGTGCCTTCCATCCGGATGACCACCGGAAGCGTGACCTTCAACTGCCGGACCGCCGCGATCACGCCTTCCGCGAGCACGTCGCAGCGCAGGATGCCGCCGAAGATGTTGATCAGGACGGCGGTGACGTTGGGGTCGGCCATCAGGATCCGGAACGCGTTCCGGATCTGATCGGCATTCGCGCCGCCGCCCACGTCCAGAAAATTGGCCGGCTCGCCGCCGGCCAGGTGGATGATGTCCATGGTGGCCATGGCCAGTCCGGCGCCGTTGACCATGCACCCGATACGGCCGTCCAGCCGGACGTAGCTCAACGCATGCTCGGAGGCTTCGACCTCGAGCGCCTCCTCTTCGGCCTTGTCCCGCAGCTCCCGCAGCTCCGGATGCCGGAACAGAGCGTTGTCGTCCAGGTTCACCTTGGCGTCGAGGGCCAGCACCTCCCCGCCGGAAGTCACGACGAGCGGGTTGATCTCCAGGAGCGACGCGTCGAGGTCCAGAAACGCGCGCGCCGCGGCCAGCATGACCGCGGCCGCCCGACCGGCCACGGGCCGCTCGAGACCCAGGCCGAACGCCAGCCGGCGAGCCTGGAACGGCAGCAATCCCGCCACCGGATCCAGCGCTTCCTTGCGGATCGACTCGGGCGAATCGGCGGCCACCTGCTCGATGTCCATCCCGCCTGCCCGGCTCGCCATCAGCACCGGCCGTGCCAGCGCCCGATCGATGACGAGCCCGACGTACAGCTCGCGCTCGATGTCGAGCGCCTCCTCGATCAACAGCCGTCCGACCCGCCGCCCGCCGGGACCGGTCTGGGCGGTGACGAGCGTCATGCCGAGCATGGCCTCCGCCGTGCGCTCGGCCTCGGCGGGCCCGGAAACCAACTGGACGCCCCCGCCCTTGCCC
>VXME01000138.1:0-33276 GCA_009861545.1 Acidobacteriota bacterium
CCCCCCCCCCCCCCCCCCCCCCCCCCCCCCCCCCCCCCCCCCCCCCCCCGGCCAGATGGAGCGCTTCCACCACCCGGGTCACGTCATCGACAAGGGCCAGGTCCGCGGCATGCCGCGCCTCGGTCGCGCGCCTGTGGAGGAGGTTGCCCGCGGCAATCTCGGCGCCGGCGCCGGCGACCAGCGCGTTCCACCTGCGGGGGTCGTCGATGGCTCCCAGGTCGCGCATGCGGACGGCCAGGCCCCGGATGCGAGCCGCCCGGGCGCGTGCCTCCCCGGCGGCCGGAACGCCTGCCGCGTCGACATAGGCGGCGTTGGCGGCCGACACCGCGGCGAGGAGCTCGAAATGCGCGGCGAACGCGGCGGCGAAGCCGTCGAACGGATCGATCCGGCCGCCGGTGCAGGGGTAGCCGTTGGCGCAGGTGACCGCGCCCGCCAGCGCTTCGCGATAGGCCGCGCGGTACGCGGCCAGGGCCGCATCGCGAGCGCCGTCCGCCGCGGTGAAGGCGCCGGCGGCCTGCTCGGCGGCGGTCACCGCCTGCTCGGCCGCTCGCCACAGTGCGGTTCCGTCAGGAGCGCGCGCGATGGCTTCTCCGGCGCGCGTGATCGCGGCGAAGGCCTCGCGCTCGGCGCCGGCCGGGTCCTGAGAAACCGCCGGCGCCGCCGTCAGCGCGCCGGCGGCCAGCGTCAGCGCGGCGACCCGCATCCGTGTGCGCACCATCATGCCCCCACTACGACGCCGTCAGCGTCCGCGTACGCACCGTCAGGTCGTCGACCCGGTCCACGTCGACCGCGACGCCGAGGCCCGGCCGGTCGGCCGGCACCGTCACCATCCCTGCCGAATCCATCGTCCATTCCGGCTTCACGACGTCCTCGGTCCAGTAGCGGGCGCTCGGGCTGACGTCGCCGGGCAGCGTGAAGTTGGGCAGCGACGCCAGTGCGACGTTGCAGGCGCGGCCGATGCCGCTCTCCAGCATCCCCCCGCACCAGACCGGCACCGCGTGGTGCTGGCAAACGTCGTGGATCGCCCGGGCCTGGGTGAAGCCTCCCACGCGGCCCGGCTTGATGTTCACGATACGGCCGGCGCCCAGGGCCAGCATGTCCTCGGCCGCCGCGGCGTGCGGGATCGACTCGTCGAGGCAGATGGGCGTCTCGAGCCGGTCCTGCAACTGCGCGTGCCGGCGGAGGTCGTCCTGCGCGAGCGGCTGCTCGATCATCAGCAGCCGGTAGGCGTCGAGATCCGCGAGGTGCTCCGTGTGGCCGAGCGTGTAGGCGCTGTTGGCGTCGGCCATCAGGGGGGCGTCGGGACCGAGCGCCTCGCGCACCGCCCCGATGTACTCGATGTCGGCCCCGGGCCGGATCTTGATCTTGATCTTGCGGTACCCGCGCGCCAGCGAGTCGCGCGCCTTGTCGACCAGCGCCCGCGGGCTGTCCTGGATGCCGATGGAGATGCCGGTCGCAATCGCGCGGCGGGTGCCGCCGAGGAGCTTCGAGAGGCTCGTTCCTTCGCGCTCGGCCCACAGCGCCCAGGCGCCCATCTCGACGGCCGCCTTCGCCATCGGGTGGCCGCGGAACCCGCGCCGCAGCATGCCGTCGATCGCGTCGGGCTGGCCGATGCCGGCGCCGAGCACGCGCGGGGCGATCCACTCGGTCAGCGCCAGCCACGCCGTGTCGATGGTCTCGGCCGAGAAGTTCGGCCGCTCCCCGGCGACGCACTCGCTCCAGGCGGTCGTGCCGTCGGCGTCCTCCAGCTCGAGCAGCAGAATCCGGCGGCCCGTCGTGCGGCCGGAGGAGATCTCGAACGGCTCGCGCAACGTCATCCGGATCTCCCGCAGCGTGATGCGCGACAGGCGGAAGCTCATCGGTCGTCCGTTGCGGGCGAGCCCGCGGAGTCGCCCGCGGATGCCGGCGCCCGGGTCACCAGGTAGTGCGAGTCGCCGGGGGCTCCGCGGTGCTCGAAGCCGGACACGCGGTACCCGTTGGCGAGGTACCAGGTGAACGCGCGGCGCTGGACCTGCTGCCATGCCCGGGCGCGCGGCGGGTCGGCCGCCTTCAGGCCGTCGATGTCGGCCGGCGCGGCCACGCGGACCCGCGGGCCGGTCGGCAGCGGGCGTTCCCGGCGGAGCCATTCCGCATCGACGATCGGCGCGGCTCCCGCCGTGGATCCCTTCTTTTCGAGCCCCGGCGCGCTTCCGGTGGGCGCGGTTCCCGCCGCAGGTTCGGCCCCGGCCGGTCCCGCCTCGTCGAGCCGCCACTCGACGATGAAGCGGTCCGTGTCCAGCCCCGCATGCAGCGCGCTGCGCGTGTCGCCGTACATGTTGGCGACGTACTCCACCGGCCGGGCCCCGAGGCTGTTCAGATTCAGATTGGCGTTGCGCGCCACGAGCGGATCGTAGGTCCAGAGCATGCGCCGGATGCCGCGCTCGAGAAGCTGCCGGCGCTGGAAGCGCTTGAGCCGCTTGCCGAGTCCCGCCCCGCGCGCCTGGGGCCGCACCGCGAGCATGTCGGACCAGTGTACGAGCTCGCCGTCGCGGATGCCGCTGATGCCGAAGACGAAGCCGAGCAGGCGGCCGTCCGCGTCGAACGCCCCCGCCGACACGCCGCCGACCCGTTGGGAAACCATCAGGATCGTGGCCGGGACGACGTCCACGAAGTTCTCGCCCCAGGTCTCGCGCTGCAGCCGCACGCAGGCGTCGTAGTCGGCGCGGGAATCGAACGAGCGGATCGCCGCATCGGTCGCCGGCATCTTGATCGGTACAGTACATCGCACACGTGGGATCGGGGTGTCGCGGACCACTCAGCGCAACACCTCACCGTCCCACAACCGCTTCAGAAAATCCAGCGCGGGCAGGATTCGCACGTCGTCCCAGAGGGCCGCTCGCTGTCCCAGATATACCCCGAAGCAGGTGGTTGCGTGCGGGGCGAGATGCTGCCGGACACGGTGCAGGCCCCGATTGAAGCGCCGGTCCCAGCGCGTCGTCGCCTTTATCTCGATCGCCACGAATCCCGCGGCCGTCTCGCAGAGGACATCGACCTCCGCGTCGTCGTAGCTCCGCCAGTAGTGCGGGCGATAGTGGCGGCCCGTGTAGCTGAGAAAGGCGCGGATCTCGTTCAGGATCAACGTCTCCACCAGGGGGCCCCGCTCTTCGAGCGTCGGCGGGTACGGCAGGCGCCCCGACAGCGCCCGGACCACGCCGCCGTCGAAGAAATAGAACTTGCTCTGCCGCACCTGCTTCGTGGCGGACTTCAGCTTCCAGGCCGGCAGCCAGTATCCGATCAGCGTGTCGGTCAGGATCGCGAAGTGGTTCTGCACGGTGCGGCGGTCGATGCCGGCATCGCGGGCGATGGAAGTGGCGTTGGTCGCCTGCGCGTTCTGGCGGGCCGCGATCTCGAGGAACCGCGCGAAGGCGCCCAGGTTGCGGGTCAGCGCTTCGGCCTGTACTTCCTGGACCAGGTAGGTTTCGGCATACGTGCGCAGGTAGTCCAACGGGTCGTCGTCGACCAGGGCCATAGGTAGCGTCCCGTACGACAGCGCCCGCTCGATGTCGAGCTCGAAGTCCAGCTCGGCCGACACGAGCGGGAACAGGGTCGTGGTGATCGCCCGCCCGGCCAGCAGATTGACGCCTCGGCGCCGCAGCTTGCGGGCGCTCGAACCGGAGAGCACGAAGCGCAGACCGCGTGCTTCGATCAGCCGATGCACCTCGTTCAGCAGCTCGGGGACCTTCTGCACCTCGTCGATGACCGCCCAGGATCCGGCGGGCAGCGCAGCGAGTTCCCGGAAGAGAACGTCCGGGTTCTTGCTGAGCCGCAACGCCTCGCGCGTGTCGAGCAGGTCGTAGGCGTCGGCGGTCGGAAACCGGTCGCGGATCCAGGTGGTCTTGCCCGTGCCCCGGGGGCCGAACAGGAAGACCGAACGCGTCGGGGTCGGGAGTGATCTGGCGTACAATATGTACTATTTTACCGAAAAATAGAGCATCTATGAGTCCTCTTGGGCGGCACCGCTCCCTGGACCTGCCTGGAAATGCCCCGTCCCCCCCAAAGAAACCCTGCAGATTCCCCCGCGGGCGTCAATTCGCCGCACCAGAGTGATGTAATCTTCACGACATCATGGTGCGCACACAGGTACAGGTAACCGAAGCTCAACACCGGCGATTGACGCGCTACGCCGCGCGTCTCGGTATTTCGCTGGCGGAAGCGGTTCGGCGCTGCGTCGATGCCCAGCTCGACCGGGACGAGACGCAGCCGACGCGCGACGAACGAATTCGTGCGGCGCTCGCCGTCTGCGGCAAGTACCGCGACTCGAGCGGGGAGACCCGCGTGGCTCCGGAGCACGATCGGTACCTGGACGAGGCGTTCCGCTGATGAGCGTCTTTGCCGACACGTCCGGTCTGTATGCACTGCTCGTTGGCTCTGAAGATGGCCATGACAGCGTGGTGCGCGCGTTCCGAGGCGTCGTCTCGCAACGGCGTCCGCTCCGCACGACATCGTATGTCGCCGTCGAGACGGTCGCTCTGCTGCAGCACCGCGTCGGACTGGAAGCGGTGCGGGATTTCGACGACCACGTGTTCCCGTTGCTGTCCGTGGAGTGGGTGTCCGATGCCCTGCATCGGCGCGGCATGCGACGCCTGTCGAGGGAGAACCGCCGCCGTCTCAGTCTCGTCGACTGCGTGAGTCTCGAATTCATGCGGCAGCACGCGATCGAAGACGTGCTGGGACTCGACCGGCACTTCGAGCAAGCCGGTTTCTCGCTGCTCCGTGGCTCTGGCGGCCCGTAGACCGAGCCGACCAGCCCGACCCTGCGTATAATCGCGGCGGCAACCGCCGACTTCAAGGAGATCCGATGCGCCACGCACTATTCCGTTCCGTCGCAATCGCTGCCTTCGCCGCGGTCCTGCTCGCCCTCGTCGCCGCCGCGCCGCTGTCCGCCGCGTCCGAGAACTGGCCCGCCTTCCGGGGCGCCGACGCCATGTCGACGGTCGAGGACGACCCGCGGCTGCCGCTCACCTGGAGCACGACCGAGAACGTCGTCTGGAAGACGCCGATTCCCGGGCTCGGCTGGTCGTCGCCGGTGGTCTGGGGCGACCGCATCTTCCTGACCACCGTCATCAGCGAGGGCGAGGAGGAGGAGCCGCGCATGGGGCTCTACTTCCCCTACGGCTCGCCGCAGGCGATGCCTTCCGGCGGGCGGTTCCGGGATCCGGAGCCGGGCGACCTGATGGAGCGCTCGGCGGCGGTCCATCACTGGCTGGTGCAAGCGATCGACTTCGAGAGCGGCGACGTGCTGTGGACATCCGAGGTGCACACCGGGGAGCCGGACTTCGACCGCCACCTGAAGAACACCTACGCCTCGTCGACGCCGGTGACCGACGGCGAGCGCGTCTACGCCTACTTCGGCAACGTCGGCGTGTACGCCCTCGACATGGAGGGCGCCATCGTCTGGGAGCGCCGCTTCGAGGCGACGGACACGCGTCTCGGGTGGGGTCCCGCGGCCTCGCCGGTGCTGCACGACGGGACGCTCTACGTCGTCAACGACAACGACGAGCAGTCGTTCCTGGTGGCGCTCGACGCCGAGACCGGGGTGGAGCGCTGGCGGGACGACCGCAACGAGGGGACGAACTGGTCGACGCCCTTCATTTGGCAGCATGAGGACCGCACGGAGCTCGTGACCACCGGCAGCGACCTGGTGCGCTCGTACGACCTCGACGGCCGCGAGCTGTGGAGCTTCCGCGGGATGAACTCCATCTCGATCCCGCAGCCGTTCGCCGCCCACGGCCTGCTGTACGTCATGTCCGGCTACGTCGGCGACGCGGTCCGGCCGGTCTACGCCATCCGCCCCGGGGCCGAGGGCGACATCACCCTCCCGGACGGGGCGACCAGCAGCGACTACGTGGCCTGGTACCAGGATGCCGCGGGGCCGTACCACCCGACCCCGCTGGTCTACGGCGATCACTACATCACCTTGCACGACCGCGGGTTCTTGACTGTCCACGACGCGCACACCGGCGAGGAGCTGTACTTCACCGAGCAGCAGATCCAGACGCAGGAAGTGCGCCGCCGCGTGGCGCGCGGGGCCACCGGATTCACGTCGTCGCCGTGGGCCTACAACGGGATGATCTTCCTGCTGAGCGAGGACGGCGACACCTACGTGCTCGACAGCAACGACCGGTTCCGGCTGGTCGCCACCAACGCGCTGGAGGAGGTGGCCATGTCGACGCCGGCGATCGTCCGCGGGAACCTGGTCATCCGGACCCGCTCGCACCTGTGGAAGCTGAGCGACCTGTCCGGGGCGGAGTAGTCCAGGCGCGGGTCGGCGTTGCGTTATGATGCGGGATTACGAGGGGCAACGCTCCCTCCGGCGGGAGTGGAGGGGCAGCAGGAGACGATGAGGCGTACCGTATCGCTGGTGGCAGCCTTCGCGGCGGCCATCGGGCTGGGCCCCACCGATCTCGCGGCGCAGCGCGCGTCCGAGCGGCGGGTGGCCAACCCGGGCGAGACGCAGTTCGAGCTCCAGTTGCTGCGGCCGTCGGGCGGTCCGGTGGTGCCGATCTTCGAAGGGTGGTACCGCAACCCCGACGGCACCTTCGAGCTGTCGTTCGGCTACTTCAACGTGAACACCGAGGAGACGCTGGAGATTCCCCTCGGGTCCGACAACTTCATCGAGCCGGCCGCGTTCGACGGGCGGCAGCCGACGGTGTTCGAACCGGTGCCCGAGAGCGACCGCCGCCACTGGGGCGCCTTCACCGTGACGGTGCCGGCCGACTTCGGCAGCCGCGACGTGGTCTGGACGCTGCACGCGCGCGGGCAGACGCTCTCGGTGCCGGGGCGGCTCACCAGCCCCGCCTACGAGCTGGCGGGGTGGGAGTTTCCGGGACGCTCGAGCGTGTCGCCGCTGCTGCGTCTGGCGGCGGAGGGTCCGTCGGGGCGCGGGCCGCGCGGGATCACGGGCGCGGGCCGGCGGGCGAAGGTGGGCGTTCCGCTCGATCTCGGCGCGTGGGTGTCCCGCGACGCCGAGGCGGTCGACGACGAGCGGCCGATCAACATCAAGTGGTTCAGGCACCAGGGGCCCGGCGACGTGACGTTCGCCGAGCGGACCGCCGTCGTCGAGCCGGACGCCTGGGCGCACGGGGACGGGGCGAAGGTGGCAACCGCGGCTACCTTCTCCACACCAGGCGAGTATCTGCTGCGGGTGCTTGCGTTCAACGTGATCCGGGAGTTCGAGTTCCAGTGCTGCTGGACCAACGGCTTCGTGCCGGTGACGGTGGCACCGTGATCGCCGGGCGGAAGGGGATCCGTGACAGCGGAAAACGAACTGGCAGTGGGCTTCCTGTGGGCGGTAGCCTATATGTTCCTGCTGGTGGGTGTCTTTGGGTTCGGAGCCTGCTGGCTCCTGAAGGATACCGTCCGCTGGGTCCTGCGTGAGCCACACTTGCGATGGCACCGCGCCGGGCGGTTGGTGGCTGGGATCGCGACGGTCGGCGGCTTGGGGACGATGAGCGCGTTTCTGGGCGACAATTGGACACTGGCCTTCGTGATCGTGTGTGCCTTGTCGACTCTTTTCGTCAAGTACGGGGCGAGTGCTCTGAAACGGCTCGGCGTTCTGTAGAGATCTGCAGGCTGGCGGAACGCCGGCGCGAGACGCTGCCGGCTGATCGGGGAGAAGATCATGGCTAAGGTGGACAGGTTCGTTGGGCGGTTGTTCCTGGTCGGATTGGCGCTAACGCTGGTGCTGGCCGGTGCGGCCCCGGCCCTGGCGCAGTCCGGCGTCGCGGGCGTGTCCGGGGCGGCCGACGTAGAGCCCACGTTCAGCCGGGACGTCGCGCCGATCCTGCAGCGCTCGTGTCAGCACTGCCACCAGCCCGCCGGCATCGCGCCGATGTCGCTGCTCACCTATCGCGAGGCGCGCCCCTGGGCGCGCAGCATCCGGGATCGGGTGGAACGGCGCCTCATGCCCCCCTGGCACCTCGACACGACGGTGGGCATCCAGGACTACAAGAACGACATCTCGCTGACCGAGGACGAGATCGACACCGTCGTCCGGTGGGTGGACGCGGGCGCGCCGCAGGGCGACCCGGCGGATCTGCCTGCACCGCTGGAGTTCCCGCGCGCCGACGCCTGGGAGGTGGAGGCGCTGCTCGGCCGGCCACCCGACCTCATCGTTCGCTCGACCCCCTACCACGTCGTCGCCAACGGGCAGGACCAGTGGTGGTCGCCGCGGATCGAGTTCGAGGGCTTCGACGCGCCCCGCTACATCCGCGCGGCCGAGTTCAAGCCGTCCTGGCCGCTCGGGATCAAGGTCACGCATCACGGCCACGCCACGCTGCGGAGCACGGCGGCCGAGGGTGAAGACCCGCCGCGGACGCATCTGGTCGGCATGGGCATCGGCAAGCGGTACGACCTGCTGCCCGAGGGTGTCGGCAAGCTGCTGCCGCCAGGCCCCGGCACGGTGAACTTCAGCCTCCACTACTTCCCGATGGGCGAGGAGGTGACCGAGGTGGCCGACGTCGGGGTGTGGCTCTATCCGGAGGGCGAGGAGCCGGACATCGTGACCGCCGGCGAGCGGCAGTTCTACGTCGACGGCACCCACCGCGAGCGGCTGCGGGCCAGCGACATCCTCATTCCGCCGCACGGGCACCTCGTGCTCGAGGACCAGTACGTCATGGAGCAGCCCGCGCTGATCCAGAGCTTCCGGCCCCACATGCACATGCGGGGTACCGAAATGTCGATGGCCGTGCTCTATCCCGACGGCCGCCGCGAGCTGCTAAGCAGCGTCAACCGCTACGACCACAACTGGCAGATCGCCTACGTCTACGACGACGACGCGCAGCCGCTCCTGCCCAAGGGCTCGGTGATCATGCTGCGCGCGAAGTGGGACAACACGGCCGCCAACCGCATCAACCCCGACCCGGACCAGTGGGTGGTGTTCGGCGCCCGGGGCGTCGACGAGATGTCCCACGCGTGGATCGGCATCACCTATCTGGAGGACGCCGACTACGAGGAGCTGGCCGCGGAGCGCGTGGCGGCCGAAACCACGGACGAGTCGCAGTAGGCGGCCTCTATCGGGGATCCACCTCATACAAGCCGCCGCCGGACGGGTTCGTGCCGCATCCGTGGTCCGGCCGGCGGCGTTGCCGTCTCGTCGGCCGCCATCCTTCCCGGGCGCCGCGGACCCTCGGCGCCGGGCCCGCCGTCGGCCAGATTCTGATCGCTACGCGGCGTCTCGAACACCGGGGCGAGACCAGAGTCAGATTGGACAGGCAGCAACCCAGGATGAATGCGCTGGCGAGGTCTATCGAGTAGATGGACGGCAAGCGGCGGGTCGAGGAGGAACAGGTCATGCGGCACTCGATGTTCTTCACGTTGACCGGGGTTGCGCTCGTCTGCCTGCTGCTGATCCTGGCCGCCTCGCTTCGGTTGCTCGCGGGCGGGGAAGCGCAGCGGCCGAACATCCTTCTCATCGTCGCCGACGATCTCGGCTATGCCGACCTCGGCGCCTACGGCAGCGACATTCGAACCCCCAATATCGACCGGCTGGCGGCCGGGGGCATCCTCTTCACCCAGTTTCACACCGCACCCATGTGTGCGCCCACGCGCGCGATGCTGTACACGGGCAACAACAACCACATGGCGGGCATGGGGCGGCAGGTGATCATCCCGACGCTTGCCCATGAGCTGGCCGTTCCCGGCTACGAGGGCCGCTTGTCCGACCGGGTCGTTCCCGTGTCCAGGGTGCTGGCGGACGCCGGCTACCGCACGTACTTCGCGGGGAAGTGGCACCTCGGAGACACGCAGGAGCACAGCCCCTTCGCCGCGGGCTTCGATCGTTCCTTCTCGCTGCTGCACGGGGCGGCCAGTCACTTCAGCCCGGTCGGCTTTTTCCCTGGCGGGTCGGTGTACTCGCGGGACGGGCAACCCGCCGAGTGGCCCGACGGGGCCTATTCGTCCGAGCTGTTCACCGACGAGCTGATCGGTTTCATCGAGAGCGACGGCAACGACGGGCGGCCGTTCTTCGCGGTAGCCGCCTACACCGCCCCCCATGCGCCCCTGCAGGTGCCCGACGACTACCTGCACCGCTACTCGGGCCGGTACGACGACGGCTACGACGTGTTGCGAGAGCGTCGATTCGAGGAGCTGAAGCGGGCGGGAATCGTCGCCGCCGACGCGCGGATGCCGCCGCGCAACCCGGCCATCACGCCCTGGTCCGAGCTGAGCGAGTCGCGGCGGCGCGTCGAGGCCCGGAAGATGGAGCTGTACGCGGCGCTGGTCGAGAACCTGGACTCTCACGTGGGCCGGCTCCTCGACTACCTCAGAGTCGAGGGCCTGTCCGAGAACACGCTCGTGATCTTCCTGTCGGACAACGGCGCCGCGGCGGAAGACTTCTACAACCGCGGCATCCGGATGCCCTACGTCCGCCGGCACTACGACAACGACTACGACAACATGGGCAAGCCCGGCTCCTGGGTCTCCTACGGCGCGCCCTGGGCGGAAGCGAGCTCCGCGCCCTTCCAGCGCTACAAGACCTTCACCCTGCAGGGAGGCATCGTCTCACCGCTGATCGTTGCCGGCGCCGGCGTGAACCATACCGACGTCATCACGGATACCTACGTCACGGTGATGGACATCGCCCCCACGCTGATCGAGCTCGCCGGAGGCGTCTACCCCGAGGGCGAAGACGTGCGGCCCATGCTGGGAGAGACCATGCTTCCGTTGCTTTCCGGCCGCAGCGACAGGGTTCATGAAGACGACTACGTGACCACCCTCCATCATCAGGGACGGGCGTTCGTGCGCCAGGGCCGATGGAAGCTGGTCACCCGCGCGGGCCCGTTCGACGAGTCGAGGTTCGAGCTGTACGACATCGAGGCCGACCCTGGCGAAGCACGGGACCTGAAGACGCAAGAGCCCGGCGTGCACGGACGGATGATCGAGTTGTGGAGGGAGGAGCGGCGCAAGCTCGGGATCATGCTTCCCGGGGATCTCTAGCGGTACGGCTGCGCCGCTCTGCCTGTCCGATCAGGCACCCTCCGCGGTGTACCGCGTCACACGACGTTCATCGGTACGGCTACTGCGGCGTGGCTGTCCGCTCAGGCACCCCGGCGACGATCAGCCCGCCGAGGGGCGTCCCGCGCTCGGCTTCGCCGCCGAAGGCCTCGTAGCTCCGGAACTCGAGTCCGCGGGCCTCGATGAACTTCCTTGCACGCTCTCGCGCCGGGGTCGCGGTCGAGATGCCGAAGAGCCAGCTCTCGCCGTAGAAGGCCTTCATGGCGTACTTCGCGTAGTTCCCCAATACCACGAAGGGCTTGCGGGCGAACACCAATTCCCGGCTGAGGAAGTCGAAGGCGATGCGCGATCCGGGCGCGAGTCCCGCTACCTCGCCCAGCGTCTTGTCGATCGCCGCGTCGTCGAGATACATCGTCACGCCTTCCCACAGGATGAAGGTCGGCAAGTCCGGGTCGAACCCGTGCGCCTTCAGCGACGCCATCCACGACTGCTGGTTGAAGTCGGTCGGCGCGAAGACGACGTGGCCGCTGTCGACGCCGGCGGCGCGCAGTGCCTCGACCTTGGCCGCTTGCGTCGGCGGCTCGTCGACCTCGAAGCATCGCACAGCCTCGCCGCCGTAGCGGCCGTCGGGCGCGCGCAGGTCCGCTCCGTCCGGCAGCGGTCCGTAGAAGCGCGTGTCCCACCCCGCGCCGAGCACGACGAACTGCCGGATGGGACTCTCCGCGGCGGCAGCGGCGGCGACGGCGCCGTCGAAGAAGTGCGTGCGATGGCTGATGAAGGTCATCAGCGTCGACGGCCGCGGGCCCGGGTACGCGAGGAACGAACCCCTGAAGCCGCTCCACCGCGCCGCCAGGACCAGGGTGTCCACCAACAGCCGCAGGACCACGGGCGACAGCGCGGGCAGGTGCGGCGCGATCCGCTCGGCTGCCGCGTCGGTGCGGCTCCCGATGTGGTGGAGTAGCAGCCGCGTCATGTACGGCTCGTAGGCCGTACCCGAGATGCCGCGCGGCCTGTTCACGAAACGGATCCGGCAGGTGTAGATCAGCGTGCCGATGAGCTGGAGGGGGAAGAACACGATCTCCAGAAGGGTGAAGAGCAGGACTCTCATCGGCGCGAGCGTACCCTATGATCCGACGAGTCGAGGAGGATGGACATGAACAGACGGATGACCGGCGCGGCGTGGGGGATCGGAGTCGTCGTCGCCTGCCTGACCGCGGCGGCTCCCGCGGCGGCGCAGCAGAGCTGGGTCGAGCGTGCCGTGCACAACTTCGGCGAGCCGATCAACACACTCTGGGCCGAGGGTGAGCTGTCGTTCGCGGCCGACGGCACGATGGTCTACTGCAGCGCGCGCGAGGACCTCGGCGCGGCGCCCGGCGACCCCAAGGATCTCTACATCGCGACGTTCGACGCCGAGACCGGACGCTGGAACACGCCCGTCAACATGGGACAGCCGGTCAACTCCGCCCCCGCCACCGGCGTGGACCCGCTACGGCTCGGCGACGACCGGGAACCGTGGATCACCGCCGACGGCAACACCATCTATTTCAAGTCGGACCGGCTGGCGACCAGCGACCCCCGCAACGCCAGCGATCTGTTCGTCACCCGCAAGGTCGAGGGGGTGTGGACCACGCCGGAGTTGCTCCCGTATCCGATCAGCACGGACGCCGGCGACGAGCATTGCCCGGCGATTCTCAATGACGGCGAGACGCTCTGCTTCGCCTCCCGGCGGGAGGGCGGCTACGGCGGGTCGGACATCTGGTGCTCGCGGCAGGACGCCGACGGCGTCTGGCAGCAGCCTGTGAACCAAGGGCCCAACATCAACACCGCGGCCGAGGAGTTCCACTTCTCGCAGGACGCCGACGGCCGGGTCTACTTCAGCTCGAACCGTCCCGGCGGTGAGGGCGGGATGGATATCTGGTCGGCGATGCAGACGGGACCGAACCGTTGGGCGCCCGCGGTGAACCTGGGGCCACAGGTGAACACCGCGGCCGCCGACATGTGTCCGGCGCTCCCGCCGGACGACACCACCTTCACCTGGTTCTCGTACCGCGAGGACAACAGCCTCGGGGGAGTCGACATCTTCTGGACCCACAGGTCCAACCTGGCGACCGAGCCGGAGCAATAGATCAGCCGAACAAGCTGTCGAATAGAGCGTCAACTATTACATGGAAAGGAGTATAAGTAGCTTTTTATGCAGTATCTTGCACTGAAAAAAATCATGCCTGAAAATGTGTCAAAATAGGCGTCATGGACTGGACGCGGTTCGGTTTCGAGTACCGGTTGCGCCTGGACGCGCTGACTCCCGGCCTGATCCGGATCGAAGCATCCAGGGAGACAGCGCACAATCTGGTGCTGCCACCGGACTGGAAGACGCAACTGGACCAGTTGAACCGCGTGCGTGCCGTCCATGGAACGACCGCCCTCGAAGGCAATCCGCTGTCCGAGGACGAGGTGCGCCGGCAGATGGATCTGCTGGCGTCCTCTTCGACGTCTCCTGCGGCTCCGTCCAGGGACCAGCAGCAGGTGCGAAACGCCGGCCGTGCGCAGGACTGGGTCCGCCAGCGATTCACGCCGGCGGCCGCTCCGTTGCGGCGTTTCGACCTCCTGCGGATGCATGAGTTGCTCACGGAGGGGTCCGACGAGACGGACAACCTGCCGGGTCGCCTGCGGACCCATTCCGTCGTCGTGGGTACGGAAGCGCTGGGCGGTGTGCATCGAGGCGCACCGCCGCAGGACGTGTCCGGGCTCGTCGACCGGTTCGTGGACTTCGTGAATTCGGGACCCTTCCTCGCGCAACACCCCGTCGTGCGCGCTCTGCTGGCGCACTTCTTCCTCGTCACGATCCACCCGTTCGGGGACGGAAACGGCCGGGTGTCCCGGCTCGTCGAGGCCGGCATTCTCTTTCAGGGCGAGTACAACGTGTTCGGATTCTACGGCCTGTCGAACTACTTCTATCGCCACGGAGACGACTACAAGCGGCTGCTGCAGCAAAGCCGGCGCACCCAACCCTTCGACCTGAACGCGTTCGTGGCGTTCGGCGTGGAAGGGTTCGCGGCCGAGCTGAGGGGCATCAACAACTTCATCAAGACGAAGCTGAACCGCGTCGTCTACCGCGCCACCCTGGTTCGGGCGTTCAACCAGCGGGCGGGCAAGCGCCGGCGCGTGATCAACCAGCGCGAGTATCGCCTTCTGGACTTCCTGCTGCAGGAAACGGAACCGACCGATCCCTTCGCAGAGGAGCCCTCCCGGAAAATCGCCTACTCGGCGCTTCGCCGGGCGCCGTACGTCACCGGGGTGTACGGCGACGTCACGGTTCGTACCTTCTATCGGGAACTGACGAGGCTGGCTGAAATGGGGTTCATCAAGTTCCCGGCCCAGGAGTCGGAGCCGACCATCGAGATCGACTTCGACGCGATCGGCCGGTACTGACCCGGGGGGCCGCACGCTACGACATGGCGCAACCGGTCCAGCGGTCGTGACGCCTGAACCCTCACACGGGCACGGGACTCGGACACACGCAATCGCCTTGGCCACCGTCCTGCCAGTGACGCCGAGTGCGCCGAATGACTCGGACACCCAGCCCAAGCGGCCCGAGGAGCTTGTGAAGCGATCCGCTGGTAGACCAGCGGACCCAGCCCACCACCGGTGGCGGTGGGCCGGATGGGGAACCTCGTCCCGTGAGCGTCCTCCGCTGACGGCAGCCCGATTGCCGCCAGCCCGCCACGACCTCGGTCAGTCGTTGGTCATCATCTGCCCCGGCCAGCGGCTATCGATGGGCATGGACGGATCGGCCGTGATCTTCAGGTCGGCGCAGTGATGATAGGAATAGCCGCCCGGTGTGTTGTACACGTGATCGGCCATGAACTGGATGACCTGCAGCGTGCACTTCTCGCAGTTGATGTTCGGGATGGGGATGTCGGCCTCCCAGGGATCCATCGGGGTCTCGGGCCGGAACGAGGCGCGCTGGTCCCCTACCGGATAGTGCGTGAACAGGCCGTCCGCGAGGACCGGAATCTGCGGCGGGCTCTGAATCACGCCCCAGACCGAGTAGAGACCCCGATCCGTCCACTCCTCGACCGCGGTTGGATCCGCCGGCAGCTCGTTGCGCGAGTTCACCGAGAGCGCGACGCGGTAGTGGCCCGAGTGGAAGATGGTCTCCTGGATCTTCAAGTGCAGGTTCGACCCGCCGGTGACCTCGGTGACGATGCCCGACAGAATCGCGTCGTTGTCGCCGGTCGGGTTGCCGCCGCACGGTCCGACCTTCTGCGGGTTGCCGAGCCTGTCCAGGTTGATCCAGGGCGCCGGTTCCAGCAGTTGGAAGTGCGCTTGCGTATCGACCGGCAGCATGGCCAGCGCGACGGCCGCGGCGAACAGGAAATGCAGTAGGCGCTTCATGGTGTCGTTCCTCCTCGATGGACGCGGTGATTCCGATGGATGGCGGTCTCTGGACGCGCGCCACAACGGAGGCGGCACGCCAAGGTGCCCGTATTGTAGCTCCACGGCGCGTTGATATCATGGTCGCCGGCGGCCGGCGAACGAACTTGCCGCAAGCCGCGGGGTATCGGCAGCGGAGGGCACGATGAACAGACGCGACTTCATCAGAACGTCGGTGGGCGCCGGGCTTCTCGTATCGGCCTACCCCAGGTCCCTGTTCGCGCGATTCCAGGCGCAGGAACGTCGCGGAACGATGTTCGACAAGATCTGGGACGCGCACGTCGTCGCCAACCTCGGCGGCGAGACGGACCTGCTCCAGGTGGACCGCTGCATCGGCGGCAGTCCCACCCAGGTCATGCGGCTGGTCCGGGAAGGCGTCGAGCTCCGCAATCCCGAGATCTTCTACAGCGTGCCGGACCATACGGTCTCCACCTCGCCGGACCGCTACGACGACCCGTCGCTGGGATGGGGCTGGCAGCCGTACGAGGAGCTCGCCGACGACATGCGGGAGCTGGGCTTCACCAAGGCCTTCGGCCAGTTCGATCCGCGCTACGGGATCATGCACGTCGTCGGCCCCGAGACCGGGCTGAGCCAGCCGGGCATGGTGCTCTGCGCGGGCGACAGCCACACCTGCACGCACGGGGCGATGGGACTGATCTCCTGGGGCGGCGAGAACTCCGAGAACATCCTGCGCACCGGCACGGTCATCCGGCGCCGTCCGCGGTCCATGCGCGTGAACATCGTGGGCACGCTCGGTCCGGGTATCCGCGCGAAGGACGTCATCCTGCGTACGATCGCGCAGCTCGGCACGGACTCGGGCACCGGCTACGCGGTGGAGTACGCGGGTCCGGTCGTGCGGGCCCTGTCGCAGGAGGCCCGCTTCTCGGTCTGCAATCTCGCGGTGGAGATGGCCTCGCCGACGGGCATGGTCAGCCCCGACGACACGACCTACGAGTACCTCGCGGGCCGGGAGTTCGCCCCCTCGGCGCGCTACTGGGACCAGGCGCTCGCGTTCTGGCGCACCCTGCCCACGAACGACGACGCGGTGTTCGATCGGGAGGAGACGATCGACATGACCGGGGTGGAGCCGCAGGTCACCTGGGGCATCAACCCCGAGCACGCCATCGGGATCGGCGAACGGATTCCGGATCCCGACCGGGCGCCCGCGAACAAGCGGGCCACCTACCGGCAGGCGATCGAGTACAGCCGCCTCACGCCGGGCGAGCCGATCCTGGGGACGCCGATCGACGAGGTGTTCATCGGCTCCTGCGTCGAGAGCCGGATCAGCGACCTGCGCGCGGCGGCGGCCGTCGTCGAGGGCCGCCGGGTCGCGTCGAACATCACCTCGGCGTGGGTCGTTCCGGGGTCGAACGCGGTCAAGGCCCAGGCCGAGGCGGAGGGCCTGGACCGCATCTTTACGGATGCGGGCTTCGAATGGCGCGAGTCCGGCTGCTCGAAGTGCTACGGATCGAACGGCGACTACGTCGAGCCGGGTCACCGCTGCGTCTCGAACTCGAACCGCAACTACATCGGCCGGCAGGGACGCGACACGAACACGATGCTGGCGAGCACGACGACCGTCGCCGCCTCGGCGATCGCCGGTCGCATCGCCGACGTGCGCACGTTTCTGTAGGAGTCGGCGCCGTAGAACGGCGCGGACTCCTGGAGGGTTGGTTGGGCGCCAGGCGGAGCCGGGAGGCGACGATTGGCGGGCGAGCAGGGGGGCCGGGGCCATGGGACAGAACATAGAGCGTGGCGGGCATAGCTTCGCGGTGCACGAGGGCCTGGCGGCGCCCTTCCTGTTCGACAACGTGAGTACCGACGTGATCGCGCCGGCCCTGACCAACCTGACCGACGGTCTGGACGCGCCCCGCGGCGGCCTCGGCTCGAGCCGGGGCGCCACGGCGTTCGCGAACATCCGCTACAACGCGGACGGATCCCCGCGGCGGGACTTCGTCTTCAACCAGGAGGCGTACCGGACCGCCTCGATCCTGGTCGTCGGCAAGAACTACGCCACCGGCAGCTCGCGGGTCACCGGGGTCACCCGGCCGCTCGCGGCCTGGGGCGTCAGGGTCTACATCGGAGAGAGCTTCGGGCCGATCTTCCTGACCAACGCGGTGCAGTACGGCGTGCTGACGGTGGAGCTGCCGCGGGAGACGCTGAACGAGATCGTCGAGTGGGTCGAGTCGCACCACGGCGTCAGGATGAAGGTGGATCTGGAGCGGCAGTTGATCGAGATGCCGGGTCGTGACCCGATCCCGTTCGAGACCGATCCCAGGCTGCGGAACAAGCTGCTGAACGGCCTGCACGACCTCGAAGAGATCCAGCCGCACCTTCCGGCGGCCCAGGCGGTGCGGGAGCGGGACCAGCAGGAGCGCCCCTGGATCTATCAACCCGGTGATGGCCGCCGCTGAGGTCCCTGCCGCCATGTCCAGGCCTGCACCGCGATTCGTGCGCCATACCGGCATCGCGGCGCCCTTCCGGCAGCCGGATCTCGAGAGCGAGCTCATCGCCCCGGTCGGTGAGGAGCTTCGGGATCTCCACGCAGTGCACCTGGATCCGGGCGACGTACCTCTCGACGCTCACCGGCACGACGGTTCCTGGACCGGCCGGCATGCGTTTCCTGGCTTCCGGTACCGGCCCGACGGCACGGAGGATCCGGACTTCGTCCTCAATCACGAACCCTATCGCGAGGCCTCCATCCTGCTTGCCGGACGGAACTTCGGGCAGGGCAGCCAGCAGGCGTATGCGGTCATCCGGCTCCGGCAGTGTGGGATGCGCGTGGTCATCGCCCCGAGCTTCGGGCCGGTGTTCCATGACGACTGCTTCGACTTCGGTCTCCTCCCGGTTACGCTGGACGAGCAGGTGGTGCAAGCGCTCACGGATCGCGTCCGGGCGAATCCCGGGATCGAGATGACGGTCGACCTGGAGAGACAGGTGGTCGAGCGTCCGGGCATGGCGACCGCTCCCTTCCGGATCGACTCGCGACGGCGCGAGAGCCTGCTCCAAGGCGTGGACACTACGCTGCTGGAACGGTTTCGGCACGACGCGAACGCCGAGGAGATGCGGGAGAGGGATCGGCGTCGCCGCCCCTGGATCTACGACGACCCCGACCGTCGCGAGCCGTGAGGGTGCGCCGGTTATCCGAACGACTTCATTCGGCCGGGTCTGGTGCTGGAAGGTGGAGCCGCTCCAGAGTGGCGAGGCGCTGGCCTACCTTTCCGAACTCGATCTCGACGGCCCGCAGCCGATCATCGAGACGCCGAAGATCGTTTCGGACCTCGGCGACGTCGCTCCGCAGGCCGGCGAACAGAGTGACGACGACCGCGATCACCGCCACGGTCGACCCGACGATCGCCGCCAACAACGCCTTCGTGTCGCTACTCACTACACTTGGAGCGTAGCACGTTCACGCGGCGAATCGTCTCGGTAGACGTAGCCCCCGCTTGCCCGAACAGCATGCTATTTCGGCGTGCCCGACGAGACCGTCGATCGGATGCGGTAGCCGGTCTGCGGGTCGCCCTCACGATACGTCGCGTGACACGCGTCGCAGGCGCGAGTGACATCTCCGAGGACCGCGGCCACTGCCGCGACATCGACCGTTGTCGCCGACAGGGCCTCGTCGAGCGCGTCCAGTGCGGCCACGGCCTCCCGGTTCATCCGCACGGCGTCGCGTTGCCCGTCGGTCTCCCACTCGGGTCGGGTGGAGGCAAGCACCTGTCGTGCGAGCGCCAGGGGCGTCTTGGCCTCGACGTACGACGCCGACCCGAGGGCCTCCTCCACGCCTTCGAGGGCGGCGCCGATGGTCTTCATCGCGCGGTCGAACTCCTCGGGGCCTACCACCTTCTGCGCGGCCGCGAGGGTCCCCGTTCCGACCACGATCGCGACCGTCCACCCTGCCAGGCTACGTGTCATTCGACCTCGTGGATCATCGATCGCGCATCCGGCGCGGCCGTCTACCGGGGCGCCACCAGCCCTCGCAGGCGCTCGTGGATGGTCCCCGGGATTCCCAGGCGGGTATTGGCTCCGAGCTCCGCGAGCAGGGCCGCCGTCTCCGGCCACGCCTGGTAGTGGAACGACTGCTTGGCGCCCTCGGCGAGGCGGAACGCCGTCCGGCCCCGCCAGTCGCGCGCGTCGATGTCGGCGCCGCGCTCCACGAGCAGTCGGATCACCTCGTTGAGGCCGCTGAAGGCGGCGCAGTGCAACGCCGTGAAGTCGCCCTCGTTGGTGGCGTTCACGTCCATGCCGGCCTCGATGAGAATCCCGATGGCCTCCTCCGCCATGGGCTGGCGGGCTGCCCGCGGCGTGTTCGTCCAGTGCCCCCACCGCCCGCAACCGGCCGCGGCCATCATCGGCGTGGTGCCGTCGTTCGACGTGATCTCGGGCCGGGCGCTCGCTCTTAGCAGGCGGCGCAGGACGTCGCCGGTGGAGCTGTGCGTGCTCCACCCGTTGCGCATCCGGCCCGGGCCGGGGTTGGTCGCGAACGCCGCCACCCACAGCGGCGTGGCCCCGGCCACGTCTCCGGTGCCCGTCGCGAACGTGTCGTAGGCGCCATTGCGGACGAACCCCTGCTCGGTCACGTCCGAGGCGGTCATGCGCGCGTTGGGGTCGGCGCCGCGGGCCAGCAGGGCGTCGACCAGCGCCAGCCGCTCCCGGAGCGGGAGCCGGCCGGCCCGCGCGCCCGCGCCGCCGTGCTTGCGGTTCCATGCCTTCAGCCACGTGCGGACAGGGCCGGCGGCGGCGTGCAGCGCCGTGACGCCGTCGACCGCCCCGTTCGGATCGGCGCCCCGCTCCAGCAGAAAGTGGGCGAATGCGACCTGCCCGACGATGACCGCGTAGGCCAGCGGATGCGCCCCGTCCGAACCGGTCTCGTCCACGCCGGCCCCCGCGGCGAGCAACAGCTCGGCCGTCTCGATGTCGCCGTTGCGGGCGGCGGCGATCAGCGGCGAGAACGCCTGCCCTGGTCGGGGATGCACGTCGGCGCCCCGCTCGACGAGCGCGCGGACGATGTCGAGGTGGCGCCCGGCCACCGCCCACATCAGCGCCGTTTCGTGGGTGGCGGCGGTGGCGGCGTCGACGCCGGCCCCGCCGGAGAGCAGCGCCCGCACGACCTCGAGGCTGCCGGTGCGCGCGGCGGTCATCAGCGGCGTCAGGCCGTTCGACTGGGCCGCGTTCGGATTCGCCCCGGCGGCGAGAAGCCGCTCGACCATCGACGCGCTCGCGTTCTCGCAAGCCCGGGCGAGCGGCGTCACGCCGTGATCGTCCGCGGCATTCACGTCGGCGCCGGCGTCGAGGAGCAGCTCGACCGCCTCGCCGTCGTCCCAGTGGGCCGCCCACAGCAGCGCCGTCGCGCCATCGGCCCGCGCGGCGTTCACGTCGAGATCCTCGTCGGCGAGCAGCCCGCGCAGGCCGGCGGTGTCGCGCTCCGCCATCGCCTCCACGAGGCGCAGGTCCGGCTCGGCAGCCGCCGCGCTGCCGACCGCTGCCGCGAGGAGGACGAAACACAGGCTGGCGAGACCCTTCGTCAGGACGCGCATTCTGCTCCTCCCGCGTTCGGTTCCGTGCGAATGTCGATTCCGGCGACTCGCCACCACGTCGGGAACATCCTAGCTTTCTTGCGTGGGGGCGGCAAAGGTGATAGGTAGAGCGCAGGGCGTGGGTGGGCGCCCGCGGGAGACCCGGGGCTGCATACTATGTCCACGATGAGAGTGCTTGGCGCGGCATGCTTGGCGGGGATTGTGATGGTGGTGGCGGCGCCGCAGCACGCCGCCGCCGGGACAGAGGCGCCGTCACGCGCGCTGCTCGACCGGTACTGCGTCACCTGTCACAACGAACGGCTGCAGACGGCCGGTGTGATGTTCGACCGGGTCGACATCGACCGCGCCGATCTGCACCGTGAGCTCTTCGAGAAGGTCGCCCGCAAGCTCCGTAGCGGGCAGATGCCGCCGCCGGGCCGCCCGCGGCCGGAGCCGGCGGCGGTCGACGCCTTCGTGACGGCGCTCGAGGCGGAGCTCGACCGGGTAGGCGCGGCGGCGCCCGACCCGGGGCGCGTGGCGTCGCACCGCCTGAATCGAACCGAGTACGTCAACGCCGTGCGCGACCTGCTCGATCTGGAGATAGACGGGGAGGCGCTGCTCCCGAGCGACATGGCGGGCTTCGGCTTCGACAACAACGCCGACGTGCTCGCGATGACCCCGGCGTTGATGGATCGCTACATCACCGCGGCCACCAAGGTCAGTCGCCTCGCGGTCGGCACGCTGGAGAATCGCCCGGCGATCAGCACGTACAGGCTGCCGAACGCGGCGCGGCAGGAAGCCCGGATGGGCGAGGACCTGCCGTTCGCGACGCACGGCGGCCTGGCGGCGCGCCATGCGTTCTCGCTCGACGGCGACTACGTCTTCCGGATTCGGTTGCAGCGGAGCGATATCGGGGGGACGATCCGCGGCAACATCGCGGAGCGCGAGTACCACATCGAGCTGCGCGTCGACCACGCGCTCGTCGAGCGCCTCACGGTGGGCGGCGCGTTCGCGGGGCAGGTCCGGTACACCTTGTCGGGAGGCGGCATCGCGCCGCCGGACGACGATGTCGTGCACCAGCAGGTCGCGCTCTACAACCAGACGGCCGACGAGGGTCTGGAGGTGCGCCTGCCCGTCAGGGCCGGCACGCGGCTCGTGTCGGCGGCGTTCACCGACACGGCCCCCTCCGCGTCGGCCGGCGTGGGCGACAACGTGGTGGCCGGCATCGCGTCGCTCGAGATCCATGGTCCGTACGGCGGGAAGGTCCCCGAAGAGACGCCGAGCCGCCGGCGCGTTCTCGTGTGCCGGCCGAGCGGTGCCCACGACGAGGAGCCGTGCGCGAGGAGCATCATGGGCACGCTGGCCCGGCGGGCATACCGCCGCCCGGTCACCGACGTCGACCTCGCACCGCTGATGGAGATCTTCGAGATCGGGCGCAGAGCCGGGGGCTTCGAGACCGGCATCGCGCGAGCCCTGGAAGCGCTCCTGACCATGCCGGCGTTTCTCATGCGCGCCGAGGTCGATCCGGTAGGCGCTCCCGCCGGGACCATCTACCCACTAAGCGACGTGGAGCTGGCGTCGCGCCTGGCGTTCTTCCTGTGGCGGAGCATTCCGGACGAAGAGCTGCTGGATGCGGCCGTCCGCGGCCGACTGCGCGATCCGGTCGTGCTGGAACGGCAGACGCGCCGGATGCTGGCGGATCGGCGGGCCGCCCGCTGGATGGGCGACTTCCTCGGGCAGTGGCTGCAGGTGCGCAACCTGCGGACCATGGTGCCGGATCCGGTGCGCTTCCCCGGTTACGACAGCACCCTGCGCGACGCGTTGATGAAGGAAACCGAGCTGTTCTTCGAGAGTCAGGTGCGTGAGGATCGCAGCGTGCTGGACCTGTTGCGCGCCGAATACACCTTCCTCAACGCCCGGCTCGCCGAGCACTACGGCATCGAGGGCGTCCATGGCAGCCACTTCCGGCGCATGCCGGTCGCCGATCCGGCGCGGGCTGGGCTCCTGGGGCACGGGAGCGTCCTGACGGCGACCTCGTATGCGGACCGGACGTCGGTGGTGCTCAGGGGCAAGTGGGTGCTCGAAACGCTGCTCGGCTCGCCGCCGCCGCCGCCACCGGCCAACGTGCCGCCGCTTCCGGAAAACGACGGCAAGAGCGAGCCGGCATCGCTGCGGGAGAGGATGGAGCAGCATCGAGCGAACCCGGTGTGTGCGACCTGCCACGCCAACATGGATCCGCTGGGCTTCGCGCTGGAGAACTTCGACGCGATCGGGAGGTGGCGCGAGCGCGACGAGGGCGCGCCGATCGACTCCGCGATTACGTGGAGAGATACGTCGATCGACAGCCCGAAGACGTTCCGCGAAGCGTTGTTGCGACAGGGCGAGGACGAGCTCCTGCGCACGATCGCGGAAAAGCTGCTGACCTACGCCCTCGGTCGCGGCGTCGACTATCTGGATGCGCCCACGGTGCGCCAGATCGTGCGGGAAGCGGCGCGCGACGACCATCGCTGGTCGTCGTTCGTCCTCGGCATCGTGCGGAGCGCCCCGTTCCAGCAGCGGATCGTGCGGGACTCGGAGCCGGAAGAGCGTGTTGCCGCCCACGTCGGGGGCGGACAGTAGGCGCGCGTAGTCCAGCGCCTCCGACAGCCGCGACAGCAGCGTGTTGCCGCCCACGTCGGGGGCGGACAGTAGGCGCGGGAGCGCGTCGCCGGGAGGCAGCGCGTCGCCACGACGCGGGGAGAAGCCCATGTTCATCACCAGGAAGCACTTGTCCCGGCGTGCGGTGCTGCGCGGCGCCGGCGCCACCCTCGCCCTCCCGCTGCTCGACTGCATGGTGCCGGCCCTGACCGCCCTCAGCCGGACGGCGGCGGCGCCGGCGCGGTTGCGCCGGCTGGGGGTGTTCTACGTGCCCAACGGCATGTCGATGGGCTACTGGTGGCCGAGGACGGAAGGACCGCTGCAGGAACTGCCGCCGACGCTGCGGTCGCTGGGGGCGCTCAAGGACCGGGTTCTGTTGCTGGGCGGCCTGGCCGACAAGCCCGCGGACCTCATGGAAGGGGGCGGCGATCACGCGCGATCGGCGGGCACGTTCCTGACCGCGACCACGTTCAAGCTGACCACCGGCGCCGACGTGTACGCGGCGGTGTCGATGGACCAGGTGGCGGCGCGGGAGCTCGCCCGGGAGACGCAGCTCACGTCGCTGGAGCTCGGTATCGAGTCCAACGCGATGGTGGGCACCTGCGACGGGGGCTCGAGCTGCGCCTACACGAACACCGTCGCGTGGCGGACGCCGACCACGCCGTTGCCCGTCGAGCGGGACCCGCGCGCCGTCTTCGAGCGCCTGTTCGGCACCAGCGGCAGCACGGATCCCGCCGCGCGGCTGGCCCGGCTCGAGCGCGATCGGACCATCATCGACGCCGTTTCCTCCGAGCTGAAGCGCCTGGAGCGGCTCCTGGGGGCCGGCGACCGGGCCAAGGTGTCCGAGTACGTCGACTCGGTGCGGGACGTGGAGCGGCGCATCCGCACCGCCGAGCGGCAGAGCTCGCGCGAGCTGCCGCTGGTGGACGAGCCGGCGGGCATTCCGGACGACTACGCGACGCACGCGAAGCTCCAGATGGACCTGCTGGCGCTCGCCTACCAGACCGATCTGACCCGCGTCAGCACCTTCATGCTGGGGAAGGAGGTCAGCGGCCGGGCCTATCCCGAGATCGGGGTTTCCGACTCGCATCACCCCTTGTCGCATCACCAGGACGAGTACGGCAAGCTGGAGCGCCTGCACCGGATCAACGAGTACCACTTCCAGCAGTTCGCCCACCTGGTGGAGAGAATGGAGGCGATGCCGGAAGGCGACGGCACGATGCTGGACCACACGGTCTTCCTGTACGGGACCGGCATCAGCGACAGCAACACGCACTTCCACGACGACCTGCCCGTCGCGGTCGTCGGGGGGCAGAGCGCCGGGATCAGGGCCGGTCGCTACGTGCGGCACCCGCAGGGGACGCCGATCGCGAACCTCTACGTGTCGCTGCTCGACCGGCTCGGCGTGCACGTCGACAGCTTCGGCGACAGCACGGGCCGGCTCGAGACGCTGACCTGACGAGATTCGGGAGAGCGCAGGATATCGCCGCCCGGTTCGACGACGCGGACATGCTGGTGCGCTCCATGGAGCAGGGGCGCGATCTCGCCGCCACGCTCGGCGGCAACTCCTGCGTGCTCATGCGAGGACACGGCGCCGTGGTGGCGGCGGGCTCGCTCAAGCAAGCCGTGATGATTGCCATCTATCTCAAGCTCAATGCCGAGGTGCAACTGCAGGCGATGGCGATCGGGACGCCGCGGGGTCTGTCGGAGCGTGAGGTCGAGCTATCCCGCGCGACGCAGCTCTCGCCGCTCGCCCTCGACCGCGCCTGGGAGTACTTCTGCGTGCGCGCCGGCGTCGATCCGATCTAGGCGTTCCCCCCGGCGTCGGAGCGAGAGCGGTCATTGCAGCTTCAAGAGCGGAAGCTGTCGCACGTCGTGTGAGAAGATCCGTACAGGAGGATGTCGATGAGCGCAGGCAGGATCGAATCGGTGCGCATCCGGGGGTTCAGATCGCTCGCAGATGTCGAGTTGTCCAATCTCCAGAATGCGAACGTCCTGATTGGCGCCAATGGCTCGGGAAAGTCCAACTTCATCCGATTCTTCGAGATGATGGGCTGGATGCTGCGGTCACGAAGACTCGGCGAGTTCGTTGAGCGGCACGGCGGCGCCGATGACCAACTGTACGGGGGCAACAGCGTTACCCCGCGCATGGAGGGTGAACTTGCGCTGCGTACCGGGAAGGGCCGCAACGATTATCGCTTTACGTTGTCTCATGCACATCCGGACCGATTCATCTTTACTGAGGAAGCATATCGATTCAGCCCGACCCACTATGCCACGGATGCGCCGTGGCAATGTATTGCCAATGGTCACCGGGAAGCCGGAATCGTCGACGTTGCGCAGGCTTGGTCATCCGTCGAACCCAATCCGGTCACTGCCAGGGTCATTGTCCACCTCTTGAAGGGCTGCCAGGTCTTCCAGTTCCACGACACGTCCGACACTTCGAACTTCAAGAAGCGCTGGGACACGGAAGACAACAATTACCTGCGTACGCACGGCGGGAATCTCGCCGCGGTCCTGCATCGACTGGAGGAGGAAGACGTCAAGCGGTTCGATCTGATATGTCAGCATGTCAGGCGTGTATTGCCGGTTTTCGACCGCTTCCAGGTCGACGAGAGCTTTGGGAAAGTATCGTTGCGATGGAAGGCGTCCGGTACGGACAAGACCATCGGGGCGCACCTCACCTCGGACGGATCACTCCGCTTCTTTGCTCTGGTGACGTTGTTGAACCTGCCGTCCGAGATGTTGCCGGACGTTCTGCTGCTGGACGAACCGGAGCTCGGCTTGCATCCCGCGGCCATCGCCCTGGTTGGCAGCATGATCAAGTCGCTCGCGATGGAGAGGCAGATCATCGTAGCGACGCAGTCGCCGCTACTCGTCGACGCGTTTGACCTGGAGGACATCGTCGTTCTGGAGCTGCGGGAGGGGCGGACCATGTTCCGCCGACCTGACGCCGAGGGATACAAGCGATGGCTCGATGAAGGCTTCATGCCGGGCGAGATGTGGCAGAAGAACCTCATTGGAGGGCGTCCGTGATTCGTCTCGCGGTGTCGGTGGAGGGGCAGACGGAAGAAGAGTTCGTGAAGAGGGTCCTCGACGAGCACTTGCGACCGCTCGGCGTCGCGCCGGAGCCGATCCTGATCGGCGGCAGCGTTACAGTCAGGCGGCTCGCGTTCGATATGGCGCTACTGTATCAGTCCCATGATTCCGTGACCTCGCTTGTTGATTTCTATGGATTCCCGCGGAAAGGGGACAGGACTGTCGAAGCTATTGAGACACACCTTCGCGAGAAGATTGGTGAGCGGGTCGGTGGCGGCTGGGATGAGAACAGAGTCTTCCCGTACGTCCAGATGCACGAATTCGAAGGCTTATTGTTTTCGGATGTCGAGGTTTTTGCGACGCAAATCGACTTCCCGCCAGACTGTATGGCAGCGCTGCGGGCTGTGCGTGAACAGTTCACGACTCCAGAGGACATCAACGATAGTTGCGAAACGGCTCCGAGCAAGCGCATCGCACGTGCAATTCCGAGGTACGACAAGCGTCTTCACGGTCCGATATTGGCCGAGGAAATCGGTCTCGACAGGATCCGTACGGAGTGTCCGCGATTCGATGCGTGGGTGAGGCGTCTGGAGACGCTGGGGACTGAATGACTCTCGTTGGAGGAGGGCTGAATCGGTTGCCCCCAATCGGCGAAAGGATGGCCGGTGTCGGCGTCGAGCGCCCAGAGTAAAGGAGCCCGCGGCTGGCGCGTCCCCCGTCAAGGCACGCGCCCGAGCAGTCGGAGCGTCGCACCGGTCGACGCATCGAGCGCCTCCAGCAACCGGTTGCGCTCGCGCAAGAGCGTGATCTCGGCGAATCGATACGCGTCCCCCTCCGGATCCGCCGTCGCGAGCGTCCGCAGCGGTGACAGGCCGGGCAGCGCGCTCGAATCGAGGCCGGGATCCGGGTGAAACGGATCCGATGGCGAATAGAGCACGCGATGTAACGGCCGCAGGATGCGCAGGAGGGCCAGATCCAGCGGCGCGCCGAGCGGAAGGGTCGCGCCGGCGTCGACCTCCGACACCAGCTCCAGCAGGCGCCGTTGTCGTCGAATCGCCTCGGCGAGATCGAAGCGGTCGCCGGCCTCCTCCGCCCTGCGCTCGAGCGCCTCGCCCAGCGCGCTGACCTGGCTCGTCAGGTCCACTGGCAGTCGCGGAGCGCTCAGCAGGCGGGCCAGCGCGTCCCCGTACAGATCCGTGTCGGTCTTCAGGATATCGAAGTCGATCTTGTCGAACGTGTCGTCCGGGGTGTGCCACCACCAGTACCCGCCGTCCGCCTCCAGGCGCCGGTGATCGAGCTGCAGGAGCGGGAGGCCGACGCCGTTGAACGACTGATCGGAGTTGCGCCCCGGACGCACCGGCTCTACGGCTTCCCCGGTCCGTTGCGCCACGACGTCCGCGGCCAGGCCGCCGAGGGCGGCGCTCGCGGTGGCGCCGAAGCGGCGGGCTCCCATCTGCCCCATGCCGTCGATGTTGACGTAGGCGACGCCGCGCGTCCGCAGCTCGTCGAAGTGATGGTCGGCGAACCAGGTCGAGCCGCCGTAGCGGGCGTTGCTGTGTCCCGGCCACCAGGCCACGACGAGACCGCGCCGAAGGCGCTGCCGATTGGCGTGGAAGGCACGGGCGAGCTCGACCATCGCGGCATTCGACGCCCCCTCGTCGGTGCCGCCGAAATACCAGGAATCGATGTGCCCGCCGAACAGGACGAACGGCGCGTCGGGATCGGGGGCCGGAATCCGCGCGACGGCAAGATGGTGCTGGCGCCATCCCGCGTCCACGTCCGCCGTGATGCGCACGCGTGTCTCGCGCTGCGCGAGCCGGAACCGGAGCGCGTCGCCGTCGCTGCGCCGGATGTGCACGGCCGGGATCGCCGGCAGCCGGTGGTAGTTGCGCAGCGAGGGGGTTCCCCAGGTGCTCGTGACGATCAGATCGTTCAGACGCTCTTCGCGGTGCACGTACACGACGCCGGCCGCGCCGAGCATGGCGAGCCGATCGAGGGAGGCCCGTCCGGGATTGCCGTCGACCAGGACGACGGCCCCGGTCACGTCGGGGTAGCGGCTCCGCGCCGTACCAGGAGCGTCGATCTCCCCGGCCAGCACGAGGCGCTCGCCCGTGCCCGGTTGGAGCGCGGGAATGTCGCGGACGTCGCCACCGTCGACCAGGTCGGCCTCCAGCCCGTCGGTGGGCGCCGAGAACGAGTAGGTGATCGCGTCGGGCGAAAAGGACCCGCCCACCACGTCCAGGCTCGCCGCGATCGGGGTGCTCGCGTATGCCTGATACGTGTGCACCTCGACATCGACGCCGTCGCGGCGCAGGGTATCGACGATGTGGTCTATCGCCGCCCGCTCGCCGGCGCTCCCGGAGGGGCGCTGGTGTCGCACGATCGCGGCGGCCTGTTCCTCGAGCCCGCGGGGCGTGACCAGCTCGCGAACCGCGGCGGACAGCCCGGACTGCACCGTGGAGCGCTCGACGGCCCGCGGCGGCCCGTTCTTGTAGACGCGCCCCCCGCGCATCACGAAGACGACCCGGCCCAGCGCCGCCGGGTCGGTCAGCGGGTCGCCGTCGAGCGCGATGATGTCCGTCTCGTACCCGGTGGCAATGGCGCCGATCCGATCCTCCATGCCCAGCGACTCGGCGGCGAGCGAGGTGGCCGAGACCACCGCGTCCATCGGGTCCTGCCCGCCCTGCTCGACGTAGGCCACCAGCTCGTCGGCGTTGGAGCCGTGGCTGCCCGCATTGGCGTCGGTGCTGTAGACGATCCGCACGCCGGGGGTGGCCGCCGCGGCCCGGAAGAAGGCGAGGGCGCCCGGCCGCGACGCTTGCAGGTTGGCGAACCCCTCCAGCGTGTAGCCCCCGACGCCGGCGTAGCGGTCGCCATTCTCCTGGTAGTTGCGGAAGAGCAGGTCGATCTGGTTGCCGAGATACATGCCGCTTTCGACGAACACGTCGACGTCCCCCGGCTCGAGCATCCAGCCGTGCTCCACCTGGGTGCACCCGGCGTCGGCGGTGAGGCGCAGCGCGTCCGATCGATGCAGGTGGACGACCGAGCGCAGTCCCCGGGCGCGCGCCTCCCCGCAGGCGGCCTCGAGCTGGGCGGCCGACAGGTTGGTGACGCCGCCGAAGCGGATGCTCGTCGACGCGAACACCTTGATGACGTCGGCCCCCGCCGCGGCCCGCTCGCGCACGTACGCCCGAATCTCGTCCGGCGTGCCGGTGTCTTCGCGCACCGCCCCGAGCGACGACAGCAGCCGCGGGCCCGGAATCTCACCCCGGTCGATCCACGCCTTCAGTTCGGCGTCATCCGGCGAGCCCAGACTCTGCATCGTGGTGATGCCGTTCATCAGCGTGCGGTACGCGTTCTCGGCGCCGTGCAGCGTCACGTGGGCGGCGCTGGGGTCGTTCTCCTCCCGGTGCACCTTGCCGTCGTCGTCGAAGTGGTTGCCGATGTGCACGTGCGTGTCGATGTAGCCCGGCAGCACCGTCAGGGCGCTCAGGTCGTGGACGCGGTCGCCCCGGCCGCTGCCACGGGGCACGATCTCGGCAATCCGCCCGTCGTGCACCACCAGATCGCGGTCCTCCAGCACCTCGCCGCGCCCGTCGAGGATACGGGCGGCGCGGAGCACCGTCGTTTCACCGGCGGGCTGACCGAGCGCCGGTGCCCCCGGCCACGCGCTGGCCAGGGCCAGCAGCAGGGCAAGGACGAGCAGGCGGTGCTCCGGGCGGTCGATTCGGTCGTTCACGGTTTCCTCCCTCACGCGTGAGCGTCGAGGTCCTGACTCCCCATCAGTACGGCATGATGACGTACCCTGACCACAGTGTGCAGCACATGCATGCAGGCGGGCAGCGCGCGGCGCGCTCAACTGGCGCCCTCGGGGCGCGCGGTTGCCGGACGACGCGATGCAGTGAACAGAGGAGCAGTCGGATGAGTGTGAATCGCAGGACGTTCATGTTGCGCGCCGGCGGCGCTGCCGTCGGACTGTCGGTGACGTTCGCGGAGAGGTCCGCGGCGGCACGGGTCCAGGCAGGCGCGTCCACCGCCGCGCAGTCCGAGCTGGAGGGGTTCGATCCGCAGGCCCTCTCCACCCTCGTCAATGCCGACCCGGAGTTCGGGCTCGCCGCTCGCGAGTGGGATGCGCTCGTGCAGCTCGGACTCGATGACCACCACTACGGTGTCTCGATCCGCAACGGACGGGTGGTCGAGGTCGTTCCTGCAAGTCCCGGCGCGGACTTCGACGTCCGGATCGCCG
This sequence comes from Acidobacteriota bacterium, assembly GCA_009861545.1. Classification (NCBI taxonomy): domain Bacteria; kingdom Pseudomonadati; phylum Acidobacteriota; species Acidobacteriota bacterium. The sequence goes on from VXME01000138.1 coordinate 30,865, forward strand.
GGCCGCTGGACGCCTGGCGCCAGGGCTTCGGCGACTACGGTCTCCGGTCCTCCGGAGACGACCCCGATCACCGCTGGCCGTACCAGGCCGCCATTCTGCGGCTCGCGGCGCTCGTTCGCGAGACGCTGGGGGCCCCGGTTGCGGAGCACCTGGGCGACGAGGTCGACCGCGAGTTCGACTCGACGGTCGGACGCTACGTCTACGTCCGGATCCGCGGCATCCAGTACCGGGTGTACTTCGAGGAAGCCGGTCAGGGCATGCCGATGGTGCTGCAGCACACGGCCGGCTCCGACAGCCGGCAGTGGCGACACCTCCTGGAAGACCGCGAGCTTCAGCAACGGTTCCGGATGATCGCCTACGACCTGCCGTTCCACGGGCGATCGCTCCCGCCGACCACGGACCGCTGGTGGACCACAGAGTACCGGATGGACACGCAGCACCTCATGGATTCGATCGTGGCGATCTCGAACGCCCTGAAGCTCGAGCGCCCCGTCTACATGGGCTGCTCGGTGGGCGGCTATCTCGCACCGGATCTCGCCTACTACCATCCCGACAAGTTCCGGGCGGTGATCGGGATCAACTCGTCGATTGCCGGAACGCGCGTCGAGAACAAGGGCAAGCCGTATGCGAGCCGCTTCAGCCATCCGCAGAACGGCACCGCCTACATCGGGTCCCGGATGTACATGATCACCTCCCCGGAGGCCCGCGAGGCGTTCCGGCGGGAGACGGGCTGGATCTACAGCCAGGGCGGCCCCGGGATCTTCGGCGGCGACCTGTACTACTTCTCGGTCGAGCACGATCTCAGAGGGAAGGCGCACACCATCGACACCTCCAGGGTCGGGGTCCACCTCCTCAGCGGCGAGTACGATCCGACGGCCAGGGGGCCGGCGGAGTCGCTGGCGGCGATGATCGACGGGGCGACCTACGACGTCATCGAGGGCGGGTCGCACTTCGCGATGAGCGACGACTATCCGCGCTTCCGGAAGTACCTGCTCCCGGTGCTCGATCGGGTCTACCGGGAGCGGGGATGACCCCGGCGGGCGCGACGGGCGCGCGCCTCGCGGCGTTGGCGTGACCCTGGCGGTCACCGGAGAATGAGGGAATGCGGAGAACCATGCGACTGATTGAAAGACGTCTCATCGTGTTGGCAATCGCGTCGGTGTGTTTCGCGGCTCAATCGCCCGCGACGGCCCAGCAAGCGGAGGCGCCCGCGGAGCTGCGGTCGCTCCTCGAGGGCACCTGGGAGCTCGTCGAGTGGCACGTCGACGGCGAGGTGCTCCGTCCGCCGCACGCCGGCGGCCGCTGGTCGAATCACGACGGCGTCGTGGTGGCCACGTTCCACCGCGAGACGGCGGCCGGATTCGAGTCGTTCGTCGGCTACGGCACCTACGAGATGGACGCCTCGCACTGGAGCTACACGTACGAGCGGGTCCAGACCGCGAGCGGACCGTCCGCCGGGGAAGCTGCGGTCGCCGTGCGGTCGGGGGGAGAGCCGCGGCGGTTCACGATTGTCCGCGACGGGGATGCCATTGTCCTCGAGGGCACGAACGATCGACGCGAATACGCGGACGGCTACTTCTCCTACATGCCGAACGGCAGGCTGTTGCGCAAGTACCGCAGAGTGGACGAGTAGGACTCCGGACGTCGACGGCGAGCGCGGCGTTCATGTCGGCGAGCGCGCTCATCGGCCTGGCGCCACTATCCGCGATGCGTGACCAGGCGGGAGAGCTGGACCAGCAATAGGCAGGAACGGGTATATATAGGGGGGTCCGATCCGGGAAGAACCGCCAGAGGAGGTCGAGCATGAGCGCAGAGCCATGGAACGCCGACAGGGTAGCGGAGTTCGTCAGGAAGAACCTCCTCGGCATCGCGGCCGGGCTGGCGGTGGCAGTCGTGGCGGGGGTCGCGGTCTGGACCGTGAACTGCCCCTGCGAGGCGACCCCCGGCTTCATCCTGCTGGGTGACACCAATGAGGAGCCGGTGGCCGACTGGAGCTTCGCGAACGACGTCCCGCTGTGCGCGATCCAGATCTGGATCTGGGGGCGGCCCCACTCGGTGAACGTCAACTGCATGGCCACGCCGGAGGGCGAGCTGTTCATCAGTTGCTCGGTCGGCGACCAGAAGTACTGGTGCCCGCGGGTGGGACAGGACCACGCGGGACGCCTTCGGCTCGACGGCGTCGTCTACCCCGTCTTCCTCAACCGCGAGATGGACCCGGCCCAGCTCGACCACGTCTGGGCCACGCGGATCCGGAAGCTGCAGAAGCCGGCGGTGCAGGCGCGGCAGCCCGGGGGCGGCGGCGCCCCGCCGCCGCGCGGCGGCCCGCGGCGGCGCCGCCGGCGACCCCTCCGGCCCGGGTAGCGCGCGTTGCGCCGGGGGAGCGACGCCGCTCGGGGCCGGTCGGGGAAGGCC